>JAUZQA010000012.1 GCA_030705665.1 Bacillota bacterium | reverse complement strand
TGTGTTCATATTTATCGAGGTACCTGCTCCGCCTTGAATTGGGTCCACGATAAATTGATCATCCAGTTCTCCTTCGATTACTTCATCAGCAGCAGTCATAATTGCATTTGCTATTTTTTCGTCCAATTGACCGATTTGTGAATTGGCAAAGGCCGCAGCCTTTTTCACCATCGCAATCGCTTTAATCAAAGCTGGATCTATTTTATATCCAGTAATCGGAAAGTTCTCAACTGCACGCATTGTTTGTACACCAAAATAGGCATCAGTCGGAACCTTTTTTTCTCCAAGAAAATCTTTTTCAATACGGAAATCCTTTGAATCATTCATTACTGTCATCTCCAATTTATTTTTTACGATTCTTCTAAAAAGAATCGATAGGATTTAAGCAATTACTTCTTTAACAACTCTTTTGGTAATTCTTCGTTACAAGATAATCATACTCAGGACAATGCCAAGCCCTACGGCAACGGTTGAAGCAATTAACCCTGGTATCATGAAGCTGTGATTTAATACATATTTTCCAATTTTCGTTGTACCAGTTCTGTCAAAGTTGATGGCTGCTACAACTGTTGGATAGTTTGGTATAAAGAAATATCCATTCACTGCCGGAAACATTGCAATTAACAAAGCCGGATGAATTCCGAGTGTTATACCAAGAGGCATTAAAGTACGTACAGTTGCTGCCTGGCTATATAACAGGATCGATAAAGCAAATAGAGCAATAGCAAATAACCATGGTGCTGATGTAACTAATTCAGAAATAGAACCGGAAATTAATTTAAGATTTCCTTGGAAGAAAGTGTCTCCCATCCACGCAATACCAAAAATAGCTACCACAGCAGTGGAACCTGCTTTGAAGACACTTCCTGAAACAATTTCTTCTACATTTGGTTTACAGAAAATAATAATAAGTGCGGCAATCGTTAACATGACAATTTCAATTGCAGCCGGCATGCTCATCCTTGTAAAGGTTCCATCAATCGTCCAACCCGGGCGCAAAGCTTCAAATGAACCTAATAAAACAACCAAAATTGCTGCTATAAGGAAGAGAACGACCGAGAATTTTGCTTTGTTAGATGCGATGAATTCTTTCTTATCTTTTTTAATCGGCGCTAAACCTTCTTCTAAACGTTTTAGGTACTCAGGATCCTCATTTAACTCTTTTCCCATTTTGCTTGATACAAAAGCTGCAATCATACAGGCAATAAAAGTAGATGGAATACAGATTAATAGAATATCGAGCAAGTTGATTTTAAAACCAGATAAAAGAGCGAGCAAGGCAACCGTTGCTGCTGAAATCGGGCTTGCTGTTATGGCTTGTTGTGATGCAATAACAGCGATGGACATTGGTCTTTCCGGTCTCACACCGGATTCACGAGATACTTCCGCTATAACTGGTAAAACCGCATAGGCAACATGGCCTGTTCCGGCACAAAGTGTAAATAGATAAGTAACTATTGGGGCTATGAATGTGATCCTTTTTGGATTTTTCCTTAAAGCCTTTTCTGCTACATAGACAAGATAGTCCATGCCTCCGGCTGCATGTAGAGCTCCAGCCGCTGTCACAACAGCCAAAATCATCAGCATTACATCAATTGGTGCTGTAGTAGGCTGAAGTCTAAAGACAAAAACAAGAATAGCCAGCCCCACTCCTCCCATAACACCGAGGCCGATACCACCTAATCGCGCGCCGATGAATATACATGCTAGAACAATAATAAGTTGTATCCAAAACATAGTAATTACCTCCAAACGGTATAGAAATTTTCAATAACTTATCTTCGCTTTTACCCTAAAATAATCTTGATGTTTTCTTTCACCTCCGTAAGTAATTGTGAAAAAATAAAGCCTTTTGTTGACCTATCCTTGTAAGAGCTAGTATTTCTTTGTTCAATAGTGAGCATATTTAACAATCTATAAAAATCTACAATAATCTACAAAGCCAATAGGAGGTGTAATAAAATTGTCACTTTTCATCATTCAAATGCAAAATATTTTGTATTAAGATGTGGAAGTTAAACACTCTCTAAAATGGAAGTGGTCCTATGCGCGATAAATTATTGACCTACTTATTTATGATCATTGCAGTCCCTATTGCCGGGGAGTTAAAATTCTATCCATTTGATGGTTCTGACATTAGAGTAAGCTTAGGAACACCTGTTTTCTTCTTCATTTTGTTATGGTCACGCAGAAGTCATCCTGTTATGGCCGGTTTTTTTACCGGTATTGCAGTTGTTGTCTTTCGAATTTTTCTTAACGGACTTCAAGATGGTTCATTCAATTTCCAAAGCGCTTTTTTTGTAAATCTTCCAGTCTTTTTTTATTACTTGACATTCGCTTCGCTCTTTTATATTTTCAAAATCAATAGTTTGAATGAAAATCCATTTCTCATTGGTTGGTACGGCGTTCTATTGGAGATTACTTCTAGTCTAGTTGAAATTTCTATTCGTATTTCCACTGCCCATTCACGAATTACTGTCCATACTTTTTTTCTCATTGCAGTGGTAGCTATTATCCGAAGTTTCTTTGTTCTCGGCTTTTTTAATATTCTTATATTGAGAGAAACAAGGCTTGAGAAGGCACACATTCAAGAACGGACGGAGCAGATTTTACTATTAATTTCAAATTTGTATGTAGAAATGTTTCAATTGAAAAAGTCCACTATTAATGCTGAGCAATTGACAAGTACCTGCTATGTGCATTACCGGGATTTAAAAAAGTGGGAGAATCATGAACAAGCAAAAGTAGCTCTTAACATTGCAGGGAATTTGCATGAAATCAAAAAGGATAACCAGCGTATTTATGCAGGATTGTCAAAGCTAATGATTAAAGAAAACCTGGATGATTTCATGAATATTGAAGAGGTCATCAACATCATTATTCGTTCAAATAAAAACTACGGAGAGATGCTCGGTAAAACGATCCATTATCAGGCAAACATCTCGGGTGTACATCCGCAATACCTAACGTTCATCCTCTTTTCTCTGATAAATAATCTTGTAGCTAATGCTGTCGAAGCCATTCCAATGGAAGGAAGGATTGTGTTAACAGTTGAGAGAGTTGATGACATGGTCAAAATTAAGATAAATGATAATGGTTGCGGAATTCCCGCGAAAAACAAACCTTTTATTTTTGTACCTGGTTTTACGACAAAGTTTGATCAAATCGGAGTTGCTTCAAATGGAATCGGATTATCTTATATAAAAAGTGTCATTGAAAATATCGGTGGAAAAATGATACTGGTAGATTCAACGCAAGCGGAAGGAACTACCTTTGAAATTCTCCTTCCGGTAGCAAGCTTAACTGATAAAGGATGATAAATAATGAAGTTTTTTATTGTAGATGATTCCGCCAATATTAGAGGAATGCTTTCAAATATCATTGAGGAAGATGGAATCGGGATAACGGTAGGTGAGGCGGAGGACGGTTCAGAAGTCTATTCTGATATACTTGCTAAACTGGAAATCGATATCCTACTCATTGACTTGCTCATGCCTAATCGCGATGGAATTGAGACAATAAGGGAAATAGCCCCTTTCTTTAATGGAAAAATCGTTATGGTCTCACAAGTCGAAACAAAGGATATGATTAGTGAAGCCTATTCGCTTGGAGTAGAAAGTTATATCACAAAACCGCTTAACCGGCTTGAAGTTGTGAGTATCATTAAGAAAGTAATTAACCTTCTTTTACTGGAAAAGTCACTCCATGACATTCAAAATTCATTAAGCTTTTTAAGTAATCATACGCAAAACCATTTACCTAAAATCGTTTATCAGAACAATGTAAATCCGATTATTTCTTCCGGAAAAAGTATTTTGCTGAAACTCGGGGTTATTAGTGAAAGCGGTACAAAAGATTTACTTGATTTATTAGAAGTATTAAATCATTTAGACAATAAGGGGTTACGTGAAATGCCGCCTTTAAAGGATTTGTATGAGATGGTTGCAGAAAAGCGACTTGGCAGTACCGTTTCACAAAGTGAAATAAGAAAAGAAATAAAGTCAAGTGAACAACGGGTTCGAAGAACCATTTATCAAGCGCTTGAGAATATCGCTTCACTTGGGTTAACTGATTTTGCAAACCCAACATTTGAAAATTATTCATCGAAGCTTTTTGATCACAGTCAAATAAGAATGAAAATGCTTGAGCTGGAAAGAAAAACGAACAATAACCCATGTGCCATACGGATCAACATCAAAAAATTCATAAATACATTATTTATGGAAGCAAAAGAAAACGGGTAAACCTGCTATAGATGGAATTCACGCATTCTTTGCTGTTCTCGAGCCACATGTTTGTGCTTATCAAAATCAATTCCAATAATTAGCGTCTCTTCAGTTAGTTGTAATATCTTTGGTTTGTTTATACTTCATTTTGAATCTCCTTGGTTTCTTAGGAAGTGGGGCAGCGATCACACAGATGGACCTGGTGGTGTTTTATTCGCTTTTGCATTTGTTGGGGTAATGGTATACTTTGTCATGACTAGTTTAGGTGAATTTTCAGCATTTATGCCAACAAGCGGAGCATTTAGTAAATACCGGACAAAATTTATTGATCCCGCATTTTGTTTTGCAATAGGTTGGACCTATTGGTTTAACTGGGCAATGACCATCGCTGGTGAATTTACTGCTTCGACCATGATCATGAAATTTTGGTTTCCGCATAGTCCATCATTGTTATGGAGTTTATTGTTCTTAGTGTTAAAATAAAGTTTAATCTAAAATATCTCACAAACCAGCATTTTACCATAAATAAAAAGAATCCCTTTTGAAAAAAAAATTGTGCAAAATGGATTCTTTTTCAGCAGATCTAAGTTTAGGTTTTATAAAAAAGTTTGATCATTTCGTAATGGTGTTACTCCACAATCGCGCCCGATTCTGGAATAAGATGCTGCATATTATCTTCGAAATGCGAATTAACCTACAATTTTATTTTTTGCATAAAATATATTCCAAATTTTCATCTAAATTGGTAAAATACGTTTTGTGATTGTTTATTTTTGTAAAAAGAGGTTTTTTTATGAATTGTTCTTTATCTTTAGTACTAAATCCAAATGAGCTTTTAGCCTATATTGATTATTTAAGAAATGATTTAATTATAATTGGGTTAACATACGGCTTACTTAATGATCGAACAATTAAAGCAAGTCAGGAACTTGACTATTTTATATTTCAATATCAAAAGATAACTAGTAAACAAGTTACTGAATAACTTCTCTTTTTTAGCAATTTATTTCAAAGGTTCATTCAACCTTTCTTCGTATCGTTTTTCACCCCTCAGAATTTTCGTAATCAAATGTTGACCTGTAAATAGTTATCTCTTCGTAATGGTCATTATTTGTTCGAAACATTGAATACTATTCCTTAAATAGACAATCTTATTCTTATAGAGTCAGGAGAATACAATGAAATTCAACTGGTTAGAGTTACTTTTTATTGTTTTATTGATTGGAGTATTATTTATTTATTTTGTTTGGTTTGTTCCACTTTTAAATAAATTATAATTTAAACCTTTATGTCACATTTTAGGTCAAGACACGATCTTTTTTTTGATAATCGCGCCCGATCGTTGAATATCGTTATTGAAGTAAAGCTACCCTTTAGCTCAAGAAGGTTAAGTCCATTCCTCAGCCAAAAGTCCATAAATAATGTGGTCAACATAATGGTCATATAACCATTCGGCTTGTCTTACTCTTCCTTCCTCTGTAAATCCTAATCTTTCAGGCAATGCCCTACTTTTTTTATTTTCAACCGCTACTCTGACTTCAATTCGGTTAAGCCCAAGTTCTTTAAAGCCATAGTTAATAAAAGCCTTGAATGCTCTCGTCATAATACCTTTCCCTTGAAATTTATCACCAAGCCAATAACCAATGACTCCAATTCGATTCGCTTTATTTAGTTGGTTAAACCCTATCGTACCTGCAATTTCTCCTTCATACAGGATAAGAACAGATTTGGGATACCCCCCAGTTTTCTCGATTTCTCCCAGTCGAGATTTAATCGTTCCCATCGTGTCTTTGACTTCATTTATGTTATTAAGCCATGTAAGCCACTTTTTTAAATATTTCTTTGAACTTTTAATTAAATAAAAGAATTCCTCTGCATCGTCCAAATTGAACATTTTCAAAGAAACTTGGTTATCAATTTTATGTATTAGCAAATCTTTCTCCCCCTGACGTCTTTGAAGGTAATACTTCAACAAATCATTTGTTTTTTCCTTCCTTAAAGTAACCTGCCCGTTCGTATAAGCTTGAATCGACTCAATCAATACCCATTGCAAAATAAAAAAAAGAACCTTTCATCTAAAGAAAAGTTCAATTAATTTTTGCATAATTATTTTTTTTAGTTGATTTGAATATATACATGTTTCTATCTGCTTCTTTGATTAGTTCATCAAAACTCATTCCATCATCTGGGAAAACCGCTGTACCAATAGATACAGTAACGTTTACATTGTTTTGTTGTGAGACTTCATTTAGTTTACGCTCAATACGTTGAAGAATGGGTTCAGGGAATTTAGTTTTCATCAATAGTGAAATGATAAGGATTTCATCTCCTCCCCAACGGGCAACAATATCATTTTCTCTCATTACTTTGACAAGAGCCGTTGAAATATCACGCAACACACTATCCCCAATTTGATGACCATAATTATCGTTAATTGATTTGAAATTATCAACGTCAACAATTGATATGCCTAACTTTTTATTTTTTCTCTTTGCTAATAATAATAGTTTAGGTGCAACTCTCATAACAAATCTTCTGTTGTAAATATTTGTTAGTTCATCTTTTTCGGAGTCATCTTTTTTCCTATCATACTGTTTTCCAAGCCACCATCCAATTTCACAAAAGAAAATTAAAGATATTAAATGAATGAAATTTAGTGGATGATTATCTACAATCCACATTACTAAGTAGCTCATAATAACAAATAATGTTAAAATCATTCTCCCATTATAGTTCAATTACCCTATCCCCATTCCAACTATTTTCCCATATTTAAATTTTAACACAATTGTTTTACTGAAAATTGTGAATAAATTTTAACAAATCCAATTTTAAACATACTTTATATTTGAAATAATTATAATAAGGCCAACCAGTAACCACTACTAGTTGACCTTATAATACGATTGCACCCGAACGTTTAAGCTGGCTTGCACATATTTATAGTTGAACAGTAGCCACTCGCTAACCAATCCCAATTATTAAACCATATAAGCCAAACGATAATAAAATTAATCCCGAAATACGATTAACGAAACTTAAAGAAAAATTTTTCATGCGGTTGGCTACTATTCCTGCTATGCTACTGAGTAATAGCCACCATAATGCTGAACCTAAAAATACTCCTAACACTAAAAATAAGCCAAGTGTCGTTTTATCATTATTTGTAATTCCTAGACCTGAAAAAATGGCAATAAATGATAAAATAGTTACTGGGTTAGTTATAGTTAAAAAAAAGGTAGATGCATAAGCTGTAAAAGGTTTGTTACCTTTTGCTTCAGCTGATACATTTGAAGGTCTAGAAAAGAATATTTTTACGCCCAAGTAACTTAAAAACATAGCACCGATAAAATGAATCCACAACTGCTGTCCAATTAAAAAATTTGTAATAAGTGTCAAACCAAATCCCGCAATCATCCCATATAATCCATCTGCTGTTGCAGCCCCTAAACCAGAGACAAATCCAATAAACCTACCATGCTCAAGTGTTCGACGAATACATAAAACCCCAATTGGTCCAACTGGTGCAGCAATACTAAACCCAATAATAAGTCCCTTAATTAACATTTCCCCGAACATTTATTCTTCACCTATTTTATAAAATTTACATTTTTGTAGTGGGATACGGAAAGTTTCTTTTGTTGTATCCATCACAATTGTTGTTTTTGTTCTTAGTACCCCAGCAAGACTTTTAATTTCATAACTTATTACTCTGTCTAAATCCTTTGTATTTCTGCAAAGAATTTTCAATAAATAATCGTCTTCCCCTGCAATATGATGACATTCTTGCACTAAAAGAAGTCGCCATCTTACTTAAGAAGCACGCCCTATCGGAATAACTGAGTAGTTTCTATTGGCTGGTTACTTTAAGTACGATACTTCACAAACTTACTCAACGAAAAAGGCAATGTCATATAAACATCGCCCTAATTACTTCTTGAAAAAATTAAGCATCATCCATCGCTTTATACAATAGTAAAATGATCAATTGTTTCATTATCCGAGTATATCGTTTAAATCTACATCGATTACTTTTTGATCTGCATTCGGTCTGTAACTTGCATCTGGATTATAATTTACTGGATTAGTAAACTGCCAATCCGAAGGCACATCTTCACAATTTGCAGGATCAACAGCAGGAATATCAGAGTTGTCAAAATCATCAGGATTTGTATTATTAGTTAAACTATTATCAGCCAATTGAATAGGAGGATTGACATCATGGTAATTACCATTATTTTTCAAAACATTGGAATGATAAACAGCTAAAAACACGCTCAGGACTAGGAGTAATGGAAAAATAAAGATTAATTTTTTTCTCATTGTTTCACCATCCTAACAATAATTAAATTACTAATAATACCAAGTTTCTTAAATATCCATAATAGATATTAATAACTCCATACACGTATTATAAATTCATCAGGATTGAATCTTCAATAGTATAGTATAATTATCATAACTCTTTCATACTTTCTTTGTTTTCTCATCCTGTTAATGTCAAATATGTTTCCCAACCATCTTTATCAACTTATCCCCTTCAATAAAGAAAAATGTCTCAATATTAATACCACACCATTTATTAAATTATTTCTTTTCTTGAACTAACCTGCTCCGCTAGTTCAACAAGAAAAAATGACCGCCGCAGCGATCACACCATCCTGAACAAAAGCACCCTTTCGTATTATAAGGTCAGCCAGAAAATATTTCTGGTTGACCATTTTTTATATCGATATATGATAACGGTAGCCGGGGTAGAACGTAAGCGCCCTTGGGACTCGATCTCGTCCATTAAACAGTTCGCCCCCTACTTGTAGAAACATGATTGAGGCTGGTTGGGACAATGATCTCGAATAACAAGCGAAGCTATGATACTACATGGAGGAATAGGGGTTACCGGTTAATAGACTTTTAGGAGGAGATAAATGATGAATCCAGTCATAGGTCTGGATGTGGCAAAAGGTGAAAGTCAGGTTCAGGCATTCTTGGATAAAAAGCAGCCGTACAAAAAGAGCTTCAAAGTAGCACATACTCTTGAAGGGTTAAGTAGTCTTCTGGATTTTATAAGAGAAGTAGAAGATATATCAGGGGGACGGCCTCCTCTAGTATTAGAATCAACTGGACATTATCACACACCTATTGTGCGATATTTCGAGGACAGAGGGTACTTATTGATTATTGTGAACCCTCTCATATCATATCGAGCTAAGAGTTCTAGTTTGCGTAAGGTAAAGACTGATATTATTGACGCTCATCACCTCTGCGAGTTGTATTATAAAGAGGACTTAGAGCCTTACAAACAACGAGGAATCCAACTCTTAAACCTTCGTAATCTTACAAGACAACACGAAAATATTACATGCATGTTTGTACAAACCAAACTGCAATTCCAGGCAGTTCTGGATCAAGTATTTCCTGAATACTGTGGAGTTTTTGGAGACTTATATTCGGATGTTTCTTTACTAACTTTACAAGCACTTCCCACTTCAGAAGAAGTCTTGGAAGCAGGCAAAGAACCCATCGCTAACAAAATAAAAGAGTTCTGTAAAAGTCGTTCACAACAATGGGCAAACAGTCAGGCAGAAAAACTCATGGCTGCAGCAGCTCAAAACCCATTTCAGAAAGCCTTATATCATAGTCTTTCTTTAAGTTTGAACATGTATATTAATATGCTTCTTGAATACAAAAAACATCTATCCACGCTTGAAGACGAGATAGATGCTTTAGCAAAGCATATTGAAGAGTGTAAGATTATCCGGTCCATCCCCGGCATCGGTGAAAAAATCGCTGCCACGATTATTTCTGAGATTGGGGAAATTGATCGGTTTAATCATCCTAAGAAACTAGTAGCATTTGCCGGAATCGATCCCAGTATCTTTGAATCTGGTACATTCAAAGGCACTTTAAATCGAATTACTAAACGAGGATCTAGCAGACTAAGACAGGCCTTGTATATGGCCGTTAAATGTGCCATTCGAGATTGTCGCAAGCAGAAAACGACAGATGAAATTATTCCACGTAACAAGCGATTACGAGAGTTTTACGATAAGAAACGTGAAGAAGGAAAACCCTTTAAAGTGGCTGTAATAGCATGTGCTAATAAACTCTTACATTGGATTTATGCAATACTAAAAAGCAAATCGGCTTTCCAAGATCTAGCCTAGTTTAAAAATATAACTAAACAGTCCAAAACTTTCCAATCATCGAACCTTGGAAGGTTATTTGGTATGCATAAATTTAGTATAGCATGAAATATTTTAAGTTTTTATTGAAAAATATTGACAAACTATTAGCTGGTTTAGTGTAAGTACAATATTTCACAATCTATTATTTTAAATTGTAAACCTGCACTTTTGTTGAATAGTTTATTTTAGATTAAAGATAATCTCAGTCTCAAGCTTTGTTTCATCCTCATTCCAATGTCCGTAAATCTCCATTTTAGGTGACTGCATTTGTTCTCCTGATGCTTTTATTACTGAATGTATTTTTTTATAGGATTTATCTAAATCACTATATAAACCAATGTGTTTGCAATATGCATATTTATCCAAATTAACGATTTTTTTCTCCAGTAGCGTATCTTCTTCTGGCGGAGTGTTCAACTCAATCCCAACAAACATCATACAGTCAAATTCATAAACCACATGATTGATACCTTTGTGGGAGAGTTTTTTGTTTTTTACCTCCTCCCATACTTGATTCATCAATTCAAACATCGTATCACTATAAGTGTTTTGAACATGAAGTTTGGAAAAACCGAAAAGGGTAAAAGTTTTTGTTTCATTTAAAATAACAGCTTCTAGAATTCACACATCCTCTCTAGTAGATTTAACTAGTAGTATTCGGAACATTCACTATCTCTTCCTACATGTTTATTAAGAAATTTATTAACTAATTATGTCCCCATAGCATACACAAAAAAATCAAATGTTCTTTATATAAGTTTTTCTTATTTCACTAAACTGCTCCGTTACTTTAAGTGAAAACCTTCACAATTTCAATTTTTCTTTACACTTGTTGTTCAACAATCTGGCCCGTTTGTGGAACAAGAAAAAATCCTGCATTGATACAGGATTTTTGATCAATCTTTATTTTAAATAATCGAACTTTGTTTTAAATGATCAATCTTTTTTATAAAACTACAACAGGGCCTAACTGGTTTAGTATGGCAGTTGCAGTTATCTCGATAATCATATTTTTTAGGAAACTATTTACAACCCCTAACACGATGTATAATTAACGATTTTATATAATTAGAAATGGCATACCCTATTAAACGGTATGCCATTTCTAATCTAACAATCATATTCTTCCCAATAGACTGATGGCAAACTGATAGCAAACTGATAGCGTGGAACATCTTCGTGCAGCAATTTCATCAACTGGGAGGTTAGCATTTAAGTTTAATCTCTTTACGAACTTAAATTTTTTAGGTCTTTTTCATAACTATATAATTTCTAATACTAATTGCTCAATGCCCAATTATTAATTACATTTAAGTGATAAGTATCGAATATGGCCGCCCAGCTATGTGTGCTATTTACAGATACTACAGAGTTAGAGGTATTCATTATCGGACCTCCACTCATTCCAGAAGTTACATAAGCAGAGTGAGTCATTACATTACTGTTAACACCCGTTATATAACCAATAGTTTTATACATATAATAATAATAGTACCCATTAGAATAATAACTATGATCTCCCGGATATCCAATTGAAGTCATCAAATGACCAACAGTAGAATCAGAACTTACTTTTTTACTATATGGATGACCAGAATTCACCTTAATAACAGCAAAATCATATGGTACATCATTATAATAAATGCTACCCTCTGATGGAGGTGCTGTATTCATCCATCCTGATGTTACATACGCATTAGTAGAAGCATACGAATAATATGGAAAATATGTTCCACTTTCACCTGGATATACGACCCAGCCAGAATAGTATCTATGATTATAGGCATCATACACACAGTGAGAAGCAGTTAGAACTGTAGTCGAATTTATGTATGTCCCTGAGCAGCTATAGCCGTCCCCGGTTACCTGATCATAAAAATCAATTTGAACAACAGAATTATAGGGATCCACTCCTGTATCGTAAACTAGTTCTCTATTATCGGTTTCTGAAGTTGAAGTCATGGAAGAGGTAACTGCTAGATTTTGATTAGCAATATTAGGCTTTTTAGGGTTACTATTTTTAGAAGTGGATATTACACCTTGGGAACTTACGGAAGTATAGGGATCCTGAATTTTTTTAATATTATTTTTTTCTTCATCTGTAAATTGTTTAACAGGTTTTAGATTATTTTCCTTTATTTTTTCTTTTATTTTATCAACTTGGTTCTTACTAATTTTAGGAAGTTCAATATTATCGTATAGTTTACTTGTACTAGATATAGAGTTCGTTTGTTCTGCTGCAGATACAATACCTAAAGGAATAATTAAAGAAATTAAAACAATTACACAAATAAAACAAGACATTAACTTTTTCATGCAACACATCCCCTCTTTTCAATATTTAAAATATTCTAACCCTTTATACAAATAACATATTAATGTAAAATAATGTAAAAGTAAAGTTGTAGAAATGTAAAAATTTGGTGAAGAAAAGGAGGAATACTATATTCGATATTTACTATTATTTTTAATGGTTTCATTAGTAATTGTAGGAGGGTGTTCAAAAATGAATACAGAGAATAGAGAGAAGATCGAACAAAAAAATATTACAATTAAAATAATAGACAACAAAGATGTTGAACAACATTATATGATATCAATAGAGAGCGAGGGGATAGAATTGAAAAACGTTGCTATTATACCAACATTTAAATATTTAATAACCGATAATAAAAAAGAAGCAAGAACAAAGGTATATTTAAATGTCCCTTACACAATCAAGGTATATAAAACTAATGCTCAGGAGCTAAAAGATTATTTTAAACATCCTAAAAAAGGACAGAAAGACATGAAAGCAGAAAAACCTTTAGTCCAAAAAACATTTACCCCAACCCCTGACACCAACATATTAATATTGAAAGTGAATTCAAATTAATTAAAGATAATTGAACATGGATGCGCAGATTAAAATCAAATTATTCAATATAATTCATTATGTTATGAAAAAACTAATCTTTATTTAAAAATCAGATATATTAGTCTTTGATTCTTTCACAGGTGTTGCTTTAAAATAAAGTTTGTTCAAATTGATACTAATAACCTTGGTAAACGAACATAGAAAAGAGCGTGTTTTGAAAAAAAGAATGTTCAAAACACGCTCTTAATATTTTCACTTGGTTCATTCTTTTATAAAAAAGTTTGATCATTTGCTATCTTATGTTGCTCCACAATCGCGCCCGTTTGTGGAATATCGTTATTAAAGTAACCTGAAGATAATTGAATAAGAATTTTAGTATAGTGCTAAGAAATTATCATTTCATATGTGATTAATACTAAGTACATATTTACGAGTTTGATCCGATAACGACAGTAGCGTCCAGTTCTTCGTCTCTAGCCACTTTTGTGGTAAGACCCGCACCTAAAAAGATTTTAAAGGTCTGAGGTGCCTGCATTTCGCTGGTCTCTATCAAAAGATGTCCTCCCGGTGCTAGCCAGAGAAATGCTTCTTTTGCTATTCTTCGCTGAATGTCAAGTCCATCCTCTCCTCCGTCAAGGGCCACCTTCGGTTCATATAGGCGAGACTCCTGTGGGAGCAGCTTGATTGCCTCAGTAGGAACGTAAGGTACGTTCGCAACTAGGATGTCCACATGGCCTTTAAGTGAGTGGGGCAGAGCTTTATACAAATCACCTTCAAAAACATAGCCACCGAAATCCTTTACGTTGCGTCCAGCGCATCGGACTGCGACAGGGTCAATGTCAACAGAATACAATTCAACTCGTCCTAAAGCTGCCGCCAGTGCTGCACCCACAGCACCTGAACCGCAACATAGGTCAACTACGATATCACCAGAACATGACAGGGCTTCTGCCTTGTGAACAAGAAACTCGGTACGTTTGCGAGGCACGAAAACGCCTTGTTCCACTTCTATCCGCAACTCACAGAACTCTGCGTATCCAACAACATATTCAAGAGGTAAACCATCGGCTCGCATTTCCACCATTTTCTTGAGATCCTCTGGAGTTCGTGCCTCTGAGATAAGTAGCTGGGTCTCATCTTCTGCGAAAACACAACCCACGCTCCGAAGCCTGTTAATTATACATTTTTCCTTCTCATTGTCCAAAAAGAAATTGGATTTTTTTCCTATTTATCTCACCACTTTTGATAAACTTATTTATAACACTGTATTCGTAAAAAATTGGAGATATCACTCTTTAACGAAATAGCCCTTATATTGTAAAATGAGCGCCAATCCTCAAGAATGGCGCCCGATTGTTGAAATTCAAAACTGCCGAATGACAGATTTTAGCAGAACTAAAGAACTTTTTTAAATGAATAACAAAATTTCTCGTAACCCATTTTGGTTTCATAAAATCTATGTGCGTCTGTACGAAATAACGCTGATTCTAAAGCTACAATTCCGCATCCGTTGTCAATAGCGTATCGATGAATATACGAAAGTAATTCTTCTCCATATCCCTTTGAACGCTGTAAGGATTGCGTCACTAATTCATGAACAAATACATGCTTACCATAATAAAAATTTGTTCTTATTTCTATTCCTGTCACTGCAACAATTTGTTCATTATGATATAAAGCAAACAGTTTATATCCTTCTTCCCTCATACTATAAAGCAAATCAAGATATTTGCTTTGGTTTAGATAGGTTCTTAATTCGCTAAAAACTGGAAATGCTTCAAGCCATTCTTTCTCTTCTATTAATTCCTTAATCATTCCATCCACCTCTAATCATAAAGTATAAACTTATTTTAGAAAATTTAGGCATTTAAGAAAAGTGCCAAATATAAAAAATCAATAGAGACAGATAAGACACCGGAGGAACTTTACTCGTTTTTTTACATAGATTCTTTTTGTAAACGCCGTCTTACCCGCCTTTTGTTGGTTAAGTATAAATCTTCACAATCGTCTCCACTTTTTTAACATAAATATCTAATTTCCTCATAAAAAGTTATTCCACAAAATGGCCCGTTTGTGGAACAAGAATAAATCCTGCATATCAACACAGGACTTATGATCAAAATTTTTTATAAGATATAGTCTTTATTACAAATTATTAAACTTTGTTTTAAAGCCACACCGGGGTAAATGATATTGGATGTAAAATATGCTATAGGTCAAATAACTTCTACCATACGGAGCGTTGAGGCTTGGTAATTTTCTCTTATACCAAGTGTTTTCCCACTATTCTTTCCATAGGAATATGTTTATATGTGTCGTTAGGAGAATATTCACCGTTGGGGTCTTTAGAACAAATGCATGTGTCCTTGTCATGCATCCTAAGGATATAAACCTGACCAATACCCGTGTTGGGGAGTGGCAGCAACGTCTAAATGGACTTAGTCTGTCTGAAAAACTGGAAGCTTTAAAGAACTTGTATATATCAAATGATCTGTTCATGGATGTAGATTATGATCGTGAAACCAAAACCACGGTCCTCATTGAACGCAATTGTCAATTTTACGATGTTGCGATGCAAAGGCCAGTTCTTTGCAATGTTACTTTAAATACGTTGACTAGATTACTAGGTTACCGTGTCGTGCGTGAAAAACGGTTCCAAAATGGAGATGGATGTTGTGTTTTTCGGGTTAAGACGGACCAACCAATGGATTTACCTGCATTTTCCTTTGAGGACGGAGAGGATTAATAAAAATTACAACTTAGAAAGGTGTAATGAAAATGTCTATCGATAAAAGTTTTTTGTTAACTACAAAATTCCCCAACCTATTCACTCCAGCATCCTCTAATTCTAACGACAAATTAGCTCAAGCAAATATTTTCATGGATGCCATTAGACAATTGGTAACCTTGTGCGGCGATGATCCAAACCGAGATGGACTTGAGGAAACCCCTTTTCGAGTTCTTAAGGCATTTCTTGAAAATACGGAAGGTTACCGCGAAGATCCCAAACAACATTTACTAAAAACATTTGACGTTGCACACCAAGAACTTATTTTGGTGAAGAATATTGAGTTTTATTCTATATGTGAACATCATTTTGCTCCTTTCTTTGGAGTAGCACATGTCGGATATATTCCAGATACAAAGATCACCGGACTTTCAAAAATTGCTCGGATGGTAGAGGGCTATGCAAAAAGATTTCAAGTACAGGAACCCCTCACAAGTTGTTGAAGCGATGGAAGAAATGCTGCAGCCTCAAGGAACAATGGTGGTTATAGAGGCCAAACATATATGTATGTGTGGAAGGGGTATTAAAAAATCCAATGCATCCACAGTTACATCATCGGTACGTGGAATTTACGCGGATCACTCCGGTGCTCGCGTAGAATTCTTAACCTTGATTAAACAATAAATAAACAGCTCTCAATTCAAAAAAGACATGCGGATCAATCATCCACATGTCTCAATTTCCCTCAAAAATCATTTATGCTTTTGATGCTTGAATATCCAATGATATTTGGACTTGGTCTGCCACTAATACTCCTCCAGTTTCTAAAGCTGCGTTCCATGTAAGCCCGTACTCACTTCTACTAATTGACCCATGTGCTTCAAAACCAACTTTCTCATTTCCCCATGGATCTTTACCGCTTCCTTCATAACTTACGGTAAATGTCTCAGGTTTAGTTGTTCCGCGGATTGTTAAATCTCCGGTAACTTCATATTCACCAGGACTTCTTTTGGTAATTTTAGTTGATTTAAAAGTCATTTTAGGAAAGTTTTCAGCATCAAAAAAATCAGTTGAACGTAAGTGGTTATCACGATCTTCGTTACGTGTATCGACACTGTTTACATCTACCGAGAATTCAATATTAGCTGTTGTTAAGTCCTCAAGATCAGCTTCTATTGATGCTTCAAAAGTTTGAAAAGTACCTTTCACTTTAGAAATCATCATGTGTCTTATTGCAAAATCAATACTGCTATGGGCAGTGTCTAAATTCCACTTGTTGGTTGTCATAAAATATCACTCCTAAAATATTTTTTAGTCAAGAATAAAGAATTGACATAAAAATACGTTTTTATTCACCAAGTATTTGTTGTAACTTTTTAAATTATATATCTTCTCAAGAGGTGTCATTTTGACCAAATAAAAATAGCAATTCGACTTGAATTGCTATTCTCCACTTTGTTATTTTGTTTTTTCTTCTAATTCTTTCAATACATCCGTAAGCTGATTATTTAATGTTTTAAGTGCACTTTTATTTAAATTAGGTGCTTCAGATCCCGCAATAGTTGGATCAAGATACTTTTCCACTTTTGCATATGAGTCTTTATTGTCCTTCTTTACATCATCTTCAAAAGAGGACCACTGTTCTTCCAATTTTGGTCCAATCTCTTTAACTTTAGCTTGGTCGCCACTGTCAATGGCCTTCGATAATTGTTCAGTAGTATCCAACATTTTATTTACTCCGTCTTTAACTTTGCTGTTAGTGGAACTACAGCCAGCTAATAGTAAAGAACCCCCTAGACCGATTGCTAAAACGATTGATGATAACTTTTTCATTTCATTCCCTCTTTCTTGGTTAGTTATTAATTGGTGTTGTTATAAGTTTTTTGTTTTTGATATTCTTAAACAGAAGAATAAACACTGCCGCAAGAACAAGAATGATCTGCGGGATTGCACTTTCCCAGGAAGGGTAAAGAGCGAAAAATTCCACGCTCGGTATATTTGAAGCGTTCGTTGTTGGGATTAATCCAGCTAATTGCAGACTGTGAATACCCATTCCAGAAAACTTAATGCACAAATAAAATACGATAATGCTTGATACCATAAAAAATGGGCGTAATGGCAATTTCAAGCCAACAAATACCATCAAGTAAGCTAAAACGCCCAGAATTGCAGCTCCGATTAGAAATCCAAGTAATAACGACTGAATTTTTATTTGACTTGCCATTCCAATATAAAATAATACAGTTTCTGTTCCCTCACGAAATACCGCCAGAAAGGCAAGAACTCCCAAAGAAACGAGTTTCCCAGTTGATAAAGCAGTTTGGCTTTTTTCTCTTATATAACGGTTCCAGTCAGCAATACTGGATTGGCTATGAAGCCAATAACTCATATACAACAACATGACTGCGGCAAAAACTCCTGTCCATCCGGCAATTAGCGCATTGTTATTTCCAAAGGCCCCTGAGGAAATAACAAATTTTACGATAATGGCAAGAATGGCACTGACACCAAGACCTGCCAAAACTCCACTCCAAATCCAGCCTTTACCCTTTCCCTCACCTGACTTTTTCACAAAAGACATCAGGGCGATAACAACCAGCAATGCTTCCAATCCTTCACGAATAAGGATCATCGCAGCGTCCCAAAATGTATAACTGGATTTTTCAGCCAATGGAGTAAGGTATTTAATCATGCTATCGGTGGTGTTATTTGCTTGCTTGTAATTTGGCGGGTTAGCACTTAGCATAGCTTGAATCGAGACTAAGTCTCTTTCAGAATCGCTATAAACAGAAGCAGATTGTGCAACGACTGTTCCTTCCACGCTTAACCAACTGTCACTTGCTTCTTTTATACTCTTTAAAGCCACTGATTGGTTTTGTTCATTAATAGCCTTTTTCGTCTGTTGGAGTATAAGAATAAAATCATCTAAGGTAATATCTTTTTTCTTAAATCCAGCCTCTTTTGGATAGCCGCCGTTAATAAACTTTTCATTTACAGCCTTAAGCCCCTGTAAAGACTGAAGAACCTG
>JAUZQA010000119.1 GCA_030705665.1 Bacillota bacterium | reverse complement strand
TGATCACTTCACGAATACAGGCCCAAACCCCTTTACCATGATTTTGGATCACAATCCCTGTTATGAATATCGTTTTTGTTTCATGTACTTGCGAATCAGTCCCGACCATTAAACGGAAATTGCCTCCAGGATTCAATTTCATAAATTTGATGATTCGCTTGAAAACTTCGTCAAAAGACATATGGCATTCCTGGAGATTTTGAAATATATAATTATAGCTTTCGTCATTATTCACCTTATCACCTGCATCTGTCCCTTCATTAGACTAGATTCATTTTTTTGTTCAATCCTATCTGAAAACAAATGGTTTAGAGAAGGGGTGTTAGTACATTATATTGAGACAACACCAACTTGTTGTATATTTTTTTGATTTTTTCATAAAGGCCGGCTCTTGATAGAGATGAAATTGGGAGTAAAGAAGGAACATATGTAAAATGGTAAAATGAATTAAAACAAGTACAAAGTGGTGATTAAAAATGAGAACTGAATTGAATCAATTATTGCGAAAAAGAATTGGTATACCCCAAGATGAAACCATTCATTTTGAAATGCTGGATCAAGTCCTTGAAAAAACAGCTATTACCATTCCTTTTGAAAATACAAATATTATTTTTGGAAATTCTTATAAAATATCAAAGGAAAGCCTAATAAATAAGATTTTGTTGAAAAACGAAGGTGGTTTATGCTATGAATTAAATCCAATCTTCTATTTTTTCTTATTGGAAAATGGCTTTAACGTAAAGTTGGTCCGTGGTACAGTATACAATCAACAACCACAAAGATGGAGCCCAACAGAAAGAACACATACAGCTATCCTATTAACGCACAATAATCAAAACTATTTAATTGATACAGGTTTCGGAGTAAATTTGCCATTAAAACCAGTTCCTTTAACAGGTCAGATTACAAAATCTGTAAATGGGGAATTTAGAATAGTTCCTGTGGTAAACAAATTGGGAGATTATATTCTAGAAATAAAGGTACGTAATAAAGATAGTGATTGGAAAATAGGTTACTGTTTTGACTCCAAAAAACCCATTAATGACATATCCATATTAAATGATATTCAACAGATCATTAGTGTCCATCCAGATTCCTCCTTTAATAAACAGCCATTAATTACGATGCATATTAATAACGGGCATATCATTTTGACAGATTCTTCATTCACTCAATATATGATGGGTGAAACCATAAAAGACGTAATTGACGAAAAAACCTTCAAAGAAATTGCAAAAAACCATTTTTCGTTAAACCTTTAATAGGCAAAACGGGTGGATATCTGGCTTACCCATTGTTTTATTAATTTGATCTAAACTGTTTCATATGACATTCATCATATAACATATATGATAACTGCTACTTTCAAGGTCATTTCCAGTTCTTTATAATTCAAATTAACGTTGTAAAGAAGGGAATAAGTAAAATGACCTTAAAGGAATTACGTAATCAAATTGCTTCCTATGAAAAATCAACAACCAAAAATAGTATTTGGCAGCTCGCTAACACATTGATCCCATTTGTTTTGTTATGGTTTTTTGCCTATCGCAGCTTATCTATTTCTTATATTTTAACGTTTATTTTGACTGTTGCAGCAGCTGGGTTTGTAGTGCGTCTTTTCATCATCTTTCATGATTGCTGTCACTTTTCCTTTTTTAAAAATAGAACTGCTAATAAAATTGTTGGAACGATAACGGGTGTTTTGACCTTGTTTCCTTATGAACAATGGGCCCATGATCATGCTGTCCATCATGCAACAAGCAGTAATTTGGACAAACGAGGTACCGGTGATCTTTGGATTTTAACGGTGAAAGAATACAGTGAAGCTTCACCTTTAGTAAAACTTGGCTACCGATTATATCGGAATCCATTCATCATGTTTGTCCTTGGTCCCATTTACCAGTTTATGATTAAAAATCGTTTTAATCATAAAGCAGCACGGAAAAAAGAACGAATCAACACCTATTTAACCAATTTATTGCTTGTTATCGTATCTGGACTGCTTATGTTGGCAGTTGGCTGGAAAGCGTTTCTGCTGGTAGAAGTTCCGACTTTTCTGATTGCTGGTTCTGCTGGAATCTGGCTTTTTTATGTACAGCATACATTTGAGGATTCCTATTTTGAAGATAACCAGGATTGGGATTATGTAAAAGCTGCAGTAGAAGGAAGTTCTTATTATAAATTACCTAAATTACTGCAATGGCTTACGGGGAATATTGGATTTCATCATGTGCACCATTTAAGCCCAAGGATTCCAAATTATCGTCTTGAAAGTGCACATCATCATACACAGCTATTACAAAAGGCACCAACAATAACATTATCAGAAAGTATCAGCTGTTTACGCTTCCACCTTTGGGATGAGGAAAATAAAAAGTTTGTGGGCTTTAACAAGGTTAAGGAAGTTTCTAAAAAAACAATAGCAGTAAAAATGAAGCCGGAGCTTAAATGATAGAACATTTGCACCTGTTGACTCCTCTGTTACGTTAGGAAGGGGAGTCTTTTTTTGCAACAATATGATAAAATAATGGTAATTGTGTTTCTAAAACAAAAGAGGAATTTACGATGTTTAAAAATTATTGGTTATTATTGAAGGGGACAGGGGTTTCTCCTTACATTTGGACAGTTTTGGCGATTTTGCCATTCTATTTTATTTCACAATCACCTTCTACGCTCATCATTATCATAGGAATTGTGTTAACCCTTTTATTCTTTCTTTTTTACCGATTTGCATTTATTTCTAAAGGGTGGACGATTTATTTATGGACTTCCATCCTGATCAGTATTTCTGCCATTTCTACAACTCTGTTTAGTTATGTTTATTTTGCTTTTTTCCTTGCGTATTTGATTGGAAATATAAAAGGTAAGGTTACATTTGTAATTCTTTATTTCCTTCATCTGATTGTTACAGCAGCGGTCATTAATTATAAAATTATTCTTCAAGAGTATTTGTTTATTAAACAATTGCCATTCGTTTTAATCATTTTTATGAGCGTCATTCTTTTGCCATTTAGTCTCCGTTTTCGGACAGAAAGGGGGCAGCTTGAAGAAAAGCTTGAAGACGCAAATAAACGGATAGCTGAGCTGGTTAAACAAGAAGAACGCCAGAGAATTGCCCGTGATTTACATGATACATTGGGGCAAAAGCTTTCCTTGATAGGATTAAAAAGTGATCTTGCAAGGAAACTTGTTTATAAAGACCCTGAGAAAGCCAAGTCTGAATTAAAAGATGTACAACAAACAGCTCGAACAGCATTAAATGAAGTAAGAAAAATGGTTGCCGATATGAGAGGAATTCGTTTAAAGGATGAACTTGTACGGGTCAAACAGCTGCTCTCTGCTGCACAAATTAATTTTATTTGTGAACAGGATTTTACTCTGTCCAACGTTTCTCTCCTTACTGAGAATATCCTCAGCATGTGCTTAAAAGAGGCAGTTACAAATGTCGTCAAGCACAGTGGAGCTACTGCATGTTCCGTAGGCTTCGAGCAAACTTCAAGTGATACTATTATTAAGGTTCAAGATGACGGAAAATCGATTATGAAAGAAGACCTGAACAAGGGTAGCGGGTTAATGGGGATGAGGGAGAGGTTGGAATTTGTGAACGGGAGTTTGGAAATTACAACCGAAAATGGAACGTGTTTATATATAAAAGTACCTAATAAAGTAAAGCTTGGAATAGAGGCGGATAAATAATGATACGGATTGTCATTGCGGAGGATCAAAGGATGCTTTTGGGGGCACTGGGTTCGCTCTTAAATTTAGAGGATGATATGGAAGTAATTGGTCAAGCAAGTGATGGGGAAGAGGTTCTTCATTTAGTTCAGAAATTTCAACCAGATGTTTGCATTATGGATATTGAAATGCCTGGTAAAAGCGGACTGGAAGCGGCAGAGGAATTGAAAGAGAAAAACTGTAAGGTTATTATTCTCACAACCTTTGCGAGATCTGGTTATTTTCAACGGGCATTAAAGGCTGGGGTAAGCGGTTATTTACTGAAGGATAGCCCCAGTGAAGAGCTTGCAAACTCGATCCGCAGCGTTATGGGCGGGAGGAGAGTTTTCGCACCTGAACTTATGGATGATGTTTACAGTGAAGAAAATCCATTAACAGAACGTGAAATGGACGTTCTAGGCTTAGTAGCAGATGGGAAAAACACGAAAGAAATTGCAAATCAGCTTTGTATTACAATTGGTACAGTTCGCAACTATATTTCAACCATAATGGATAAACTGGGTGTATCAAATCGCATTGAAGCGATTACACATTCGAAGGAAAAAGGCTGGTTTAAATAAGGCACAATCAGCAAATTCCTTTTCCTTATTGGAAAGGGAGTTATTTTTAATTTTTAGTTTACATAAAAAAATTATAATAAACTAAACCTTATTTTTCAAAACAATGAAAACCATGTTGTTTTTTGTAAAATTAAAGATTAAAATGACGAAAAGAGAGTAATGTCCAAACCTAGAAAAAATCATAAAGGAAGATCATGATGTTAAAAATGTTGCCTATCACTGCTTTTTGTCTTTTAGTAACTTTTAATTTAACAGCATGCAGTGAAACCAATCATCCTACAGAAAGCAATCTAGTTAACCACAAGCCAAAGACATTAGCATTGGCAGAAAGATCACAAATAAATAAAAACCAATCCAATATTTCAACTAATAATAATGAAGATATTAAAGTCGCAGCTAAACCAGATGCCATTACGGTTTTGGTTAATAAACAAAACAAACTCCCGGATTCCTATATACCAAAAGATCTTGTTTATACAAAAATTCCATTTATCGTTTCAGAGCGAGAGAGAACTGAAATGCGAAAGGAAGCAGCCGATGCAATCGAAAAGTTATTTAAAGGGGCGGAGGCGCAGGGCATTCATTTGCTAGGCGTTTCAGCATACAGATCACATATATCTCAAGTAGAATTGTTTAACTCTTACGTTAAAAGAGATGGGTATGAAAAAGCAAGAACCTACAGTGCGCTTCCTGGAACAAGTGAACACGAAACAGGTTTATCCATTGATGTAACCGGAGGAAACGGGAAATGTTCTGCTTCTGAATGTTTTGGTTATACCAAGGAAGCTAAATGGCTTCAACAACATGCTGCCGAATACGGATATATTATCCGCTATCCAAAAGGTAAAGAAGCCATAACCGGCTATGAATATGAGCCGTGGCATCTTCGATACGTTGGTAAAAAAATTGCAAAAGAAATCACGGACCGTGGTATTACGCTCGAAGAATATTATGGAGTTGTTCCAGTAAATCAATCATGATCCAGAGTAAACTATCGGTATTAAAAATGACAATTTTATGAATTTTAATAGTTTTAAGATAAAAGGTATTGAGCACCATTTTTGACCAAATACATCCAACACGATAAAATAATAATAGTTACAACATTGGAATAAGAAGTATTTATTACTTGAAATCATACATAATGCTAGAGTCTAGTAACTTAAGTAGATTTAATTCTCGTAAAAATACTCTTTCCGAATATGTTGGAGCAAATGTAAACGATAGTGGTTGAATCCTTACAAACCACTAAATCTTTCTGAACTGGAGGCATTTTAATAATGGCAAATTTAACTGGAACAAAAACTGCAGACAACTTAAAAGCTGCATTTGCTGGAGAGTCTCAAGCAAATCGCCGCTACCTTTTCTTTGCTGAAAAAGCAGACATTGAGGGTGCAGAAGAAGTAGCAAGTCTTTTCCGTAACATTGCAAATGGCGAAACAAAACACGCATTTGGCCATTTTGAAACATTAAGAAATAATGGTGAAGGTGACCCCGCTACTGGTCTTCCAGTAGGAAATGTGAAAGAAATGCTTGCATCTGCTATTGCAGGTGAAACATATGAGTACACTGAAATGTACCCTGGTTTTGCTGCAACTGCTCGTGAAGAAGGATTTCCTGAAGTTGGCGAGTGGATGGAAGTAATGGCTAAAGCAGAGCGTGTTCATGCTCAACGTTTCCAAAAATTACTTGATTCATTAGAAGACTAAACCTTCAAGCCGTCCCTAAAACTATATTTAGGGGCGGTTCGTTTACTTTAATCAAAAAAGGAGGAAGTCGAATGAACGCTGTCATTACCAGGCAAGATCTAATTCCATTGAGTACATATCGCCAAGGGCGAGATGAATATGTAAAGAAAATGATTACATATAAAAATAATCGCCGTATTAAAGTTGCTCCCAATATTTCTTTATTATTTGAAAATCGAAACACAGTCCTATTTCAAATCCAAGAATTAGTGAATAGTGAAGACTTAACAGATCCAAAAGAATTGGATGAATACATTAGCATATACGCAGGAATGCTTCCTGATGAAAATGAGTTATCCGCCACTCTTTTTATTGAATTGGATAACCAGGAAAAGCTTGCAGATTTATTAAAACAACTAAAGGGCATTGAGCATCATTTAACGTTATTTGTTGGTGATGAACCAATTCAAGCCCTCTTTGAAGAGATTCATGATGATCGTGAATTTACAACAAGCGTACATTATTTGAAGTTTCCATTAACAGTGTCAGCAAAAAATATTCTTTTGAACGGTCCTCTTGAAGATTTAAGTTTAATTGTTAGTTTAGACCATCCTAATTTGAATGAAAAAGTAAAGCTGGCACCAAAGACAGTTGAAAGTCTGCAAAAGGATTTAGCTTTTTGGGTATAAACATTATTTAACAGAAAGCCAATTATGATAAGATCAAGTGTAAGCGTTCATTTTCGTGCTTCCCTTGATCTTTTTCGTTTAAAAAGATTTTAATTTATAACAACAGATATGTAGTTAAAAACACTTAACCATAAAGATATTTTTTGGAGTTGAACAAAGTGAGCAGGTTATTTTCAACATGGTACGATACTTTAATGGGCCCATTGGAAAGGAGAAGCTTTAAAAGAATAAGAATCAATTTATTATCGAAAGCCAGCGGAAAAGTTCTTGAGTTGGGTTCAGGAACGGGGATAAACTTCCCTTTGTATCACTCTTTAGAGAGTGTCACGGCAATTGAACCAAGTACATACATGATTGAGAAGTCAATACAAAAGAAACAGAAATCATTGATTCCGATCGAAATTGTTCATGCAAGCGCAGAAAGACTTCCATTTCCGGATAATACTTTTGATACGGTTATTGGAACTTTGGTTTTTTGTACAATCCCTAATGTCGAGAAAGCAATAGAGGAAATGAAAAGAGTATGTAAACCAGAAGGAAGGATTCTTCTTTTTGAACATGTTCGGATGGGAAATTCTATATTAGCACACTTACAAGATTGGTTAACACCATTTTGGAAAAAAATATGTGATGGGTGCTGCTTAAATCGTAACACAGTCCAAGTTTTAAAAGAAAACGGACTGGAAATTGTACAATTGGAAACCTACTTTAAAGATCTCTTTGTCGTTGCAGAATTAATCAAACAAGATAAGATTTACTAGTTAGAGACCCTGTTTTATACACAAGGTCTCTTTTATTTGAGATTATTTTTTATTTTGAAGATCTTTTTTCGTTATATCACTACGAATGCTTGTTTCCCTTGAAAACTCTTCCTCATGCTTCTTATTGTTGGGATATTTATTTTTTCGCTCACGATTATCATTACGATTAGTCATCATGGAACCTCCTTTCAAATCTACGATCTTATTTTGTTCAAACAAATTTTTATTATAAATAATATTTCTTTGTTTTCAATTTGCATGGTGAAGTCTATTTGTTTTAAACCAATAAATCAATTATGTTACAATTTAAATAATGAAATTGTTGGAAACTAAATACAATAATATTAAAACGTAAAAATTGAATATTGCTTTGTACAAAGGGATGAGAATGAACTGATTACGGAACAATATAGGAATATCTTTCATTAACTTTAAAGGGTTGTGATATTAATGAAAAAAGTTTTCCTATTATTGTTACTTCTAACTTTTAGTATTTCCTCACATGGAGCTGCCGAGCAAAGCGTACCGATTCTCCTTTACCATTCAATTGATGAGTTTACTGGTAAAGGATTAAAGGGATTGTATGTTACACCTGAGAATTTTGAAAAACAAATGACATATCTAAAGGAGCATGGTTTTACTTTATTAACCTTTGATCAGTGGCAGGAACGGGAAAAAGTGAACAAGCCTATTTTTATTACTTTTGACGATGGTTATAAAAACAATTTGAATGCTTATGCCGTTTTAAAAAAATTACAGACTCCTAACTTTCAGCCAAAAGCAACGATCTTTGCCATTTCTGATTTTGTTGGACGTCCCAATCGGTTAACGGCTATGGAGTTAAAAGCACTTTCTGATTCAGGAATTTTTTCCATTCAATCACATACGGCTACACATCCAGATTTGACAAAACCGACAACAGATTACGAATACCAATTTAAAGATTCTAAAGAAAAGATCGAAAGAATGACTGGGAAACCTGTTTTTGTTCTGTCATATCCATTTGGGAAGTTTAATGAGCGAGTACTTGAAGAAACGAAGAAATATTATCAATATGGGTTAACAGATAACCCTTTGATCCACACGGAGAACGGGCAACCAAATAAAAACTATCTTATCCCAAGACAATATATTTATTACTCTACAACGCTTGAAGAATTTGCTCGTATTGTTGAGTAGAAGAGTGAAGAAGGGAAGGGAATGGGGGGAAGTATGAAGTTGAATAACGTTATAAGCAAACTGAAAAATAGAACACCTTCGATTTTGGGGAAGGAGAATTTTGCAAAATATGCAATTCTATTGCCTCTTGTTCGAAAAGAGGATGAAGTTCATGTTTTATTTGAAGTGCGATCAATTGAGCTCCGGAGACAGCCGGGAGAAATCTGCTTCCCTGGGGGTAGAATTGATTTAAATGACAAAGATGAAAAGAGTGCAGCAATCCGTGAAACAACAGAAGAGTTAGGCATTGAAATTGAGGAAATCTCAGGGGTTTTTCCGTTAGATGTTCTATTGTCTCCTTTTGGAATGATTTTGTATCCATATGCAGGTTTTATTGATCATTTTGAAAATATTCATCCAAATCCATCTGAGGTAGGTGAAATCTTTACCGTTCCACTTTCGTTCTTTTTGGAAAATGAGCCTAAAATTTTTTACGTTGATCTTAAACCTGAGCCGCAGGAAAACTTTCCGCTTGATCTAATTGTAGGAGGAGCAAATTATCGATGGCAGAAAAAACAAATGGATGAATTTTTCTATTTTTATGAGAATCGAGTTATTTGGGGACTTACTGCCAAGATTCTTGCCCACTTTATTGAAATTCTTCGCGAGGAAGGAATAAATCGCATCTAAACGAGAAATTTTTAGAAAAAAAGGTGCCACTCACTTTATAACATAAGGGGGAACTATAATTGAATATTTTAGAGGTCATCACAAAGCGCAGAAACATTAAAAAGTTTAAGACAGAAACGATTGATCCGTCTCTAATTAAGAAATGGTT
>JAUZQA010000118.1 GCA_030705665.1 Bacillota bacterium | reverse complement strand
GTTAACGGAACGGCTTATCCAGTGTTGAATGTCGATCCTAAAGCCTATCGCTTCAATGTTTTGAATGCCTCCAATGACAGGATGTGGAACCTGCAGCTTTATAAAGCTAAAGACCAAGGAACTGATATGTGGAATGCCGATGGTACTTTAAAGGATGGCAATGTTGGTGAAGTCAATATGGTTCCTGCAGTTAAAACGCCGGGATTCCCTGGAACCTCGACTGGTCCTGCAGGTGATAAACGAGTTTGGCCGACTGACGGACGCGATGGCGGCGTACCGGATCCTGCTGCAACTGGACCATCCATGATTCAAATCGGTAATGACAGCGGCTTTTTACCAAATCCAGCAGTATTGCCGAACCAACCGATCGATTACGAATATGGCCGCAGAAGCATTACCGTATTAAACGTTTCGAGTAAGAACTTGTTATTGGGACCTGCTGAAAGGGCAGATGTTGTCGTTGACTTTAGTAAGTATGCCGGTCAGACACTCATTCTTTATAATGATGCTCCTGCTCCAGTTCCAGCTTTTGACCCACGTTACGATTATTACACTGACGACCCGGACCAATCAGCAACTGGCAACAATTCAGGCGGAGCACCAACGACTCAAGCCGGATATGGTCCAAATACACGCACAATGATGATGATTAAGGTTGCTCCAGCAACTTCGACAACAACAGATACAACACAACAAACATTGGATAAACTAAATGCCGAAATTCCAAATGCCTTTAAGAAAGGCCAGAATCCGCTTATATACAATAATAATGTATACAGTGATTCAACGGATCCTAGAAATGATCCAAACGGAAAATGGGTAAATATTCAAGACAATTCATCAACCTTTAATGTTCCAGGAACTTCGACTAACGTTACGATGAATTTAACACCAAAAGCGATCGCCGAAGAATTTGAACAAACCTACGGGCGGATGAACGCCACCCTGGGAACAGAATTGCCGAATACAAACTTCCAGAACCAAACAACGATTATGTTGGGATATGTTGATCCTACCACGGAAAACATGACGGACTCAATAGCCCCAATTGGCCAAACTGGTGATGGAACGCAGCTATGGAAAATCACCCATAATGGGGTTGACACGCACGCGATCCATTTCCATCTATTTGATGTTCAGCTTATCAACCGCGTCGGCTGGGATGGTTCAATTCGGATGCCTGATGATAATGAACGCGGCTGGAAGGATACAGTACGGATGAATCCACTTGAGGATTGTATTGTCGCCCTCAGGCCGGTAGCACCTAAATTGCCATTTGGAATTCCTGACAGTATTCGACCATTAGACCCGACAATGCCAATCGGTTCAACCGGGCAGTTTGCGAACATTGACCCAACAACAGGAAATGCACCAGCTACTCCTGTTTCAAACCAAATGACGAATTACGGCTGGGAATATGTATGGCACTGTCATCTATTAGGTCATGAAGAAAATGACATGATGCGTTCCTATAACTTCCAATTTGGTACTCTTAAACCTGCAGCATCCGTTTTATCTGGATCGAGAGGAACCGGTGTCAATCTAACTTGGACCGACCCTACTCCAATTGATTATAACAATATTGCTACCTTTGGAAATAAATCCAATGAGGTAGGTTACAATGTGATGCGTGCATCTTTAACAAATGGGAAAATCGGGGCATTTACCAAAGTTGCTGCAGTATTAGCTAACAATACTAGCTACACGGATACAACAGCAGATCCAAATACTGCATATGCCTATCGTATTGATGCCTTTAACGCAGCTACACAAGCAAATCCGACTGATCCGCAGTCGATGTACAATGGCGGAACACAGTCAAATGTTCTCTTAATACAGGCTCCTGCAGTAACCATTGCTGCACCGACCAATTTAACAGCAACCTTATCTGGCACAACAGCAAACTTAAGCTGGACGGACAATGCAACAAACGAAACAGGTTATGTTGTCGAGCGGTCAACCAACGGCGGTACCTTTACGCAAATTGCAAGTTTAGCTGCGGGAACGGTCAATTACGCAGATCCAAATCTGACAAATGGAACCTACACATACCAAGTTAAGGCAATTAACGGAGCTGTTTCATCTCCTTATTCAAATACAGCAACCGTTAATGTCGTAAACAGTACACCAACGCTTGCGGCTCCATCTAGCCTTTCTGCAAGGTTTAATGGAACAGGTGTCAGCCTGTACTGGAAGGATAATTCATCAGGTGAAACAGGATTTGTGCTTGAACGGTCACTTAACGGCGGTGCCTTCACGGTAGTCAATGGCAATATTGCTCCTGCAACAGGAATAGGAAGCACCGTACGGTACACAGATTCGACAGTTCTTCCAGGAAACACCTACACCTACCGTGTAAAAGCAGTGAATGGAACTTCATCATCCGGATATTCAAATACAGCTAAAGTAACGACACCATTACCAACAGCACCAGCAGCTCCAACTTCACTAAAGCTTGGAACGGTCACGACCGGAAGAACAACTGATTCGTTCTCAATATCCTGGACAAATCCTTCTGGAACAATAACAGGATATGTCGTTCAGTATGCTACTGATTCAGGATTCACACAGAATCTAGCGATAAAAACAATATCAGGTAAAAGCTGGGGCACTACGATAACGGGGATTCCTAAAGGGCAAACATACTATGTTAGAGTTCAGGCGCTAAATTGGACCACTTCCTCCCCTTGGTCAAACGTTATAACAGTAATTGCACCATAGTCTGATGTATGTGTAAATGCTTCATGTGAGCGGTCACTAAGACCCGCTTAAGCGAGCGGGTCTAGTCCCTCTTACAAATTCAATTTTTATAGAAAAGGGGGCAAAGGAATGGGCAAGAAGGTTCTTATCGCTTCCATACTCGCAGCCACTGTTGTTATTGGCTCCGGGGCAGCAGTATGGAATAGCAAAGAAGATTCAGCATTGGCTAAAAAGCCTGGAGCTGTAGACCCTAAACAAGCTATGGCCAGGTATTCACCGCCAAGCCATAAAAATACCACGGCAGCTGTGGTTCGTGACAGCCGCTTAAACCAACAGAATATTGTTGCTGAAGCAGCAAACGTGCTTAATGTTTTACCAATTGACATTATTAAAGAAATGGATAAAGGGAAAACACTAGTACAAGTGGCGAAGGATAAAGGATTAACCGAAACAGAATTTAACAAAAAATTGACTGATTTTGATTCAAAAATCGTCGATAAGGCTGTAAAGGATGGAACAATTACAAAGGAACATGGTGATGCCATCAAGGCAGGCCGTACAGACCGCATTAAAAATGGTATGAAGGAAAAAGCCATGAAAGCCCATACGGCAATGGATATGGGGAACTAATATTAGCTATAAAGAAACCTCCACCAAAAAGGCGGAGGTTTCTTTATTTGTTCATACTGGCCAAGAACCCTCCCAGAAGGTCCTCTACCTCATCTTCGCCGTTCTTCTCTTCCTTTCCCGCTTCTGCTTCTGCTGTCTTTCTTTCCGATTGAACTACTTGCTCCCAATCTAGGCTGTTCAGATCATCATCGCCATTTAAATCGTCAAACTGAAAACGTTCCTCCAGTTTCGGTGATTCCTCATTTTCCAATTCACGACTTGCAGCGGTCTCCTGAAGGTACAATGCTTCATCAATATCGATCGAATGACTATTTAAGGTTGCAAGGATCGATGATGAACGAATCGGGTCGGAAATCAATTGATAAATGATGCTTCCCAATAAGGCTTCAGAATGCTCATGCTTGAGCCAGTCACGCTGGGCTTTGGTCAGTTTATGCGGGAGCGGAATCGTAATCGTCTCCCGCTCCCGATCATGGGAATGACTAAGCCCCTGCAAAACGAACTCGGCTATTTTACTTGAAAAATTTCTTCTTTCCGTTTCCTTAAGCTTCTGGAGCTGCTTGACTAAATGCTCCGGTGTATCCGAAGGAACCCGAAAGGAAATAGCTTGACCCCTTTTTACCTCATTTGAGGATGATTTATTCATATCATCACCTTATTTAGTTTTTTACAGGCTTTTTCTCTTGGTCAGCTTTCTGCTTATCTAGCTTTCTCGTAAAATCCTTAATCAGCTTATAGTAAGCATTAGCCATCATCCAGATGCTTTCTTTTTCATCCTCAAAGAAATCAATGTTGTAGCCATCCAAGTTGTTGTTGAGGGCTTTTAGATAATCCTTTAACACATTAGCCCCGCCGCCAACAAAATAGCAAATCTCTGTCTGTGAATTTTTTTGCCAAACATTGCGGAGCAGGCGGTATTGTTTTTTCGCCAAGTCAAGCAAAATGCGGTCTGTAATATCATGGACACTTGTCCTGCTGCCTTTCACCATAATATGGTTGCGGTCATGCTTTTTCGTTAAAATTTCCACGACGTCTCTGCGGGTGTCTAATTCAACTCCATGCTTTTTACGGATTTCCTCTCTAATTGCCTCTAATGATTCTGAAACTCCCAAATTAAATCCTTGTGCTTTATCATCATCCACATTGCGGTTCTTGATAACTGCTATATCTGTGGATAATCCGCCAATATCTTGAATAAGGATCCGTTTATCAATCAGTTCCTTATTAATTATGTTTAAATTGTTATCCATTACTAGATTAATATAGGCTGCAAAACCTTCGGGATAGACCTTTACCTCATTAAATTTGATGTTGACCTTAAGGCCTTGATATTTTGGTGTGATTAAAAATTCTACTTGATGGACAGAGCCCAGCAGTTTCGAACGGTAGCCCGCATCCTTACCTTCCTTTACCTCACGCAGTGGCAGCCCTGTTCCAAGCGTGTATACTGCATCAATAACGTTGCCAGTACGTTTAAATAGTTTCGCATTTTCATCTCGCACCGCATCTAGCGCCAATGTGGTAAACAGCATCGTCAGCGTTTGATCTTCTTCTGACTTGCTGCTGCCTGGGTCTAATTCTGTAGCATTATCACTTTTTGTCGCTAAATGTCCGACACGATAAATGGCATTATTCTCTTTCAGGGCAGGGGAGTGGACTTTAACATGGATTCCTTCGAGTGGATTTTTAGTATCCAATTCCTCGATCCCGATAATAGGCCTGTCTTCTACGTCCCTTGCAATGATATTCGGGATATTCAATTCAAAATCTAGGTCTCCCAAAATAGCTTTAACGGAATCATTTCCAACATCAACAGCTGCGATTCTATAGTTCATCTATTACCATCCCTTTTCTTTTATTATTAATATGTTTATGTAACAAGCGAGCATGTCTTTAGAGTATATAAGATTCTGCGCACACTCAATGATTCCTGCTTAAAAGTAATAAAAGTGTAATTCTGTAAACAACCTGTAAACTTATTCCTTATTTGCATACATTTTGTAAACTTGTATAACAAATCTGTATACATATTGTAATAAAGGCATGCATACGAGATTGTAAACCTGTTTACGCAATTGTTTACAAATGTAGACGTTTTTGTATACGTGTAAACAGAATTGTTTACCTTTTGTAAACTTGTTTGCATTATTTGTATACAAAAAGGCGAACGACAAATTTTATTTTAAAAATTATCTTTTCTTCCTCTAAATTATGCGTCGATAACGGCCCCACTGTTGCTTACTGGAGAAGTAAAGGATAAATGCTACTAGCCTCTGGATGTATACGTATTTGTAAACATGTATACGTTTTTGTTTACAAATGTAGACATTTCGTAAACAAGTAAACAAATTCGTATACTTCCGTAAACTTGTTTACCAATTTGTATGCAACGTAAAAAAACAGCAGGGATTTTTTCTAAACCCCTGCTGTTTCATATATTAGTGTGGATAAAATGACATCCCCTAACATTAGCTATCTTTTCCAACCCAAACCCAAGATAATTTCCTTGCAATAAGATTGAATATCTATTACAATTTTTGAATAAAAATACAAATTGAACATAGGGGATACTCAACATGTTAAAAACAAGATTCGTAGATTCCGAACTAAAAGAATGGGCCGTTTTACAGCGCAGGCATTTTCATATGCATCCGGAGCTTTCCGGCCAGGAATATAACACTTCTCAATATGTAATCGAAAAATTAAATGAATTTGGCATTCCTTTAGATACACGTTTTTCTGCACCGAATGTGATTGGCTTTTTAAAAGGAACTGAAGGTCGTAAAACAATTGCTCTAAGAGCAGACATGGACGCACTGCCGCTATACGAAGAAGGGTACAAGCCATACCTTTCGACCGTTCCAGGTGTCATGCATGCATGCGGACATGATGGCCATACCGCAATCCTGCTCTCTGTAGCCAAATGGATGAGCAGCCATCAACATTTAATCCAAAATAATATTGTTTTTATTTTTCAAAGTTCTGAAGAAGCCTCACCAAGCGGTGCACAGAAGCTTGTCCAAGAAGGGATTTTAAAGGATGTTGATGAGATTTATGGCATTCACTTAATGTCTAACCTGGAGCTTGGGAAAGTAGGTTTTCCGACAGGCCCTGCGAAGGCATCATGCAATGACTTTGACATCATCATCAAAGGAAAGGGCGGACACGGCGGCGTTCCCCAGGATACAGTAGATCCTATTTATATTGCCAGCCATCTGATTCAAGCTTTTCAATCGATTGTCAGCAGAAATTTAAATCCTCTGCATGCAGGGGTAATTTCCTTTGGGGGGATGCAGGCAGGAAATTCTTATAACGTCATTCCTTCGGAAGTTAGACTGCAAGGAACCATTCGTGCGATGACTTTTGAGGCTGCAGAAATTATGCATCAAAAAACAGCACAGCTGACAGAGGCTATTTGTGCAAGCTTTGGTGCAAAAGGAAACTATACATTTATTGAAGGAACACCTCCATTGTACAATCATCCCGAAGCGTGTGAATTTGCCAAAGGAGTGATTGAATCCACTTTTGGTGAGAGCGTTTTTACTCCGATGGACCCAGAATTAGGTGCTGAGGATTTCGCCTATTATTTGCAGGAAAAGTTTGGTGCATTCATTCATGTTGGGATGAAAAGTGAAAAGAGTCAATATCCGCACCATCACCCAAGGTTTGATATTGATGAGGAAGCCCTTCCTGCTGCCATTGAACTGATGATTGAATTAGCATTAAATGCGTAGGTTATATCGGCACGTTTCTTTTTAAAGAAACGTGCTTTTTGGTTGTAAAAAAAGCCCCAAACTTTAAAGTTTGGGACTCTTTTAATTATTTAATAATACGAACGTTTACGATACCGCTAATTTGGCTGATTTTTTCTTCTATGGCTGGAATTACTTCGCCATTTACTTGATCCTCAATGTCAATCATCGTATAGGCGTATTCTCCACGGCTTCTGTTCACCATGTCGGCAATATTCAAGTTGTAGTTTGAAATGGCAGAGGTGATTTGGCCAACCATGTTTGGAACATTTTTATGGAAAGCAGCTACACGTGTTTTTCCTGCATACTCCAAGAATGCGTTCGGGAAGTTTACAGAGTTTTTAATGTTTCCAGTTTCAAGGAAATCTTTTAATTGGCGTGCTGCCATAATCGCACAGTTTTCCTCTGACTCTTCTGTAGATGCTCCAAGGTGTGGAATTGGAACAACGTTTTTCATTTTAATTACTTTTGCATTTGGGAAGTCGGTAACATACTTGCCTACTTTTCCACTTTCAAGTGCTTCTCCCATATCATCTTCGTTAACTAGTTCACCGCGAGAGAAGTTAAAAATGTTAACTCCGTCTTTCATGATCGCAAACGTTTCAGTGTTAAACATGCCTCTTGTATTATCAGTTAGCGGAACATGTACAGTAATATAATCAGAGTTAGCAAACAATTGTTCAATTGTCATTGCACGTTGTACATTGCGGGATAAATTCCAGGCAGTGTCAACAGAGATGAATGGGTCAAAGCCAATAACATCCATATCTAATTCAAGCGCATCATTGGCAACGCGGGCGCCAATAGCTCCCAGACCAATTACACCCAAAGTTTTTCCTTTAATTTCTTTTCCAACAAATTGCTTCTTGCCTGCTTCTACTAGCTTAGGAATTTGATCTCCTTCGCCATCTAATGCCTTAGTCCAAGTAATACCTTCAAAAAGGTTACGAGATGAAGCCATTAAGCAAGTTAAAACAAGTTCTTTTACAGCGTTAGCATTTGCTCCTGGAGTATTGAAAACAACAATTCCTTGCTCCGTGCATCTTTCTACCGGAATATTGTTAACACCAGCACCTGCACGTGCGATTGCTTTTAGATTTTGATCAAATTCCAAAGAGTGCATGTTAAAGCTGCGAAGCATAATAGCATCCGGCGTTTCGCTGTTATTGTCGATCGTGTAATGGTCTTGATTAAATACATTCAGCCCAGACTTTGCAATGTTATTTAAGGTCTTTATAGTTTTTACTTGGTCTACAGTAATTGTGCTCATTTTTGTTTCTCCTCTTTATTTTTAATGTGAAAAAATTAACAAGATCTCCTAATATGGGATACAACAAGAAAGTTCCTCGTTTTAAATTATCCCCTCCCATTAAACATAAAAAGGTAAGGACTACTGTTTCCCTACCTCTGCCCAGGCGAACGGCTTCGACACTATATGCTCCCTCGCGGTATTCCGCGTTTCGCCAGTTACATATAGTCCTTTAAATTTATTTCATTTTAACAAATTTTCTATCAATATACAACTTTTTAATCCTTCTAATCTGAATTTTTTGTAAAAAATTGCGGTGGTAATTTTTGGTTTAGGAGTGAGTCCTTTTTGTGACCAAGCTTACTGTTTTTATTTGACACGGACATGATTAGCAAACACCCTCGTTTCCATCCTGCTTCCTTAATCTGTCTGTAACATCCGTTGTTGCTTGCGCAGTAAGAAAATATAATAAATGACATAATAGGCAAACATAATCAGCATAAGTCCTGCCGTCCAGGAATTACCGATTGCCCCGCTCATATTTTGAAAACTGTTTGGCTGTGCTTGCTGATAACTGGATAAACCACCTTGGGTATATAAAGAATAAAAGCGATAAAAGAACCGTGCTAGAAAAATAACTGTAACAGTGCTACCAATCCAAGTGTTTGGACGGTAATACAGACGTCCTTCCCGTTGTTCAAAGTTAGTTATATTAGCACTATAGTAAGCTAGAATTACTCCAATCAGAATCCCAATAATATCGGAAATAAAGCTGATTGGGTGGGAAATCGAACCTGTTGTAAATAATAGGCCTATGACAAGAAATAATATTGTCCGAAACACTAAATTTCCTTTTCTAAGCTCCTGCCAGCCGATATTGCGGCGAACACGCCGGTAGATACTAAAAAGAATAAGCGCCGCAATTATTAAAATGCTGTAATAATGTTGATTCATTTTGGTTCCTCCCCAAAACAATAATTTTAATCTAAAGTATTACCCAGTTATTACCTTAATACCTTTTTTCTCCCCAAATAAAGCAATACTTTATGCTGTTTATCATAAAACATCTCCTTTTGTGAATCGACTAACTCAAGATAGATTTTTAT
>JAUZQA010000117.1 GCA_030705665.1 Bacillota bacterium | reverse complement strand
CATTTGTGCAGCGCAAATTCGCCTTCGTCCAATTTATAAAAATAGACCTGGATTTCAATTAAAAGGATATCCATATACAAACATCCTGGCAATGGTTTCACTGACAGTGATTGTAGTTGCTTTTATGTTTAATAAAGATAATTTAATTGGCTCTATTGTGTGTCTTGTAACTGTTGGAATGCTAATTATATTTTCCTTTATAGTAAAACGTAATAAGTAGAAGAGCCGGGCAATGCCCGGTATGTTTGTCGAGAAATGGGTATTTTCTCGGCAATTTTTTTTATTTGGGATGTTTCCTGCAAATGGGCCTGTTGATTTCCGCTCCAGGCACTCGCTTTCCGCGAGGAGGTCCTGGAGCCTCCTCGGCGCTCTGGCGCCTGTGGGGTCTCCAGTGACCTCTGATCCCGCAGGAGTCGAGTGCCCTCCGCTCCAATCAACAGGGATGCAAAATCAACCTATTGTATTGCCACACACTTTTTTATCTAACTTTCTAAGTGTAAGAAGAAACATAAAATCAATATATTTACCAATCTAACGAAGAAAATGATCATTGGACTGCACTTCATCAATAGATACAAATCCATATCCATTTTGGCTATAATCTTTTGACTTAAAAATTGGTTTCACCACTTTTTCGATATATTAGTTGAGCAGACAGACTTTATTGAAAACACTCGTTGATTGGCGCGGAAGGCACGAAGACTCCTGCGGGAGTACGGGGCTGGGGAGACCCCACAGGCGCTTCAGCGCCGAGGAGGCTCCCCGGCACGCCCGCGGAAAGCGAAGTGCCTGGAGCGCCAATCAACAGACCTATTTAACAGCCAATACTATTTTATCGTTTTAAAGCGATTAATCAATTAATCACTAAAACAACTTAATAAAATGAGACTGTCGATTTTTTCACAGCCCTATCGGGCAATGCCCGGTCTTTTTTTGGTTAACCGAAGAAAAACTTTTAATTGGTTTTGACTCCATTACGTTTTCTGTTCTTAATAGCTGCAACTATAAGTAAAAATAGAGGAATGGCCGTCTGTATAAAAGTCCCATAAAAAGGGAGAGTCGTCATTAAAAATCTACTATAGTCATTTGAGTTTGGTAATCCCCAAAAACCAAACTCTACAAACAAAATTCCCAGTGGCCATACAATAGGCCGATAATCTGATAGTTTCAGCCACTGCGCGGTACCTATGGCGCATGCATAAAAAAATACTGAGATTTTGATAAAAGCGCCTAATATCCAAACAGCCATTGCAATGGATTCCAGGTTTTCAAAAAAGTCAGCAATACCAATGTATCGGCCAGCAGTTATCAGCGGATACGTCCATGTTGATGTCGTTGATCCAAGAACAAATAGAACCATAAGATTCACTGCCACCAGGGTCATCATCACAGCAATAACTGTTATCATCCCAAACCTTTTTCCTTTTTTTACATCCGATAAAAAAGGAAGGAGAAAAATAATCAGGAAAAATTCCGAAAACCACGACAGCGGCGTCATTGCTCCCTTGATGGGAGGAAGCAATCCATCCGCCAAAATAGGAAAAATATTTTTGAAATGGTATTCAGGACTTAATAAAAAAATAAAAATGAGGAGCGGTATGAAAAAAGCAGGCATAAACACTTGTGCAGCTCTTCCTAATACTTCAATTCCACAACTTACCACAATACCACAAAGCAGGATCATCGTTATCATAATCACACTAATGGGGGTTTTAAGCAGGAAAGAACTGACAAGTAATTCACTATAGCTTCTTAAGATTTGTCCCGTTGATTGAATATAAAAAAACAAAATCAAGAATCCTGTCATTTTTCCAACAAATCGTCCCATAATTTTTTCACTGAATTGGATAACCGTTAGCTGTGGATAAAATTTGTGCAATTGAAACGCGATATACACTGTCACAAACCCATTGACGGACGCTATTATCGGTGACAGCCATAAATCATTATGGGCATATTTCGCTGTAATTGCGGGGACCGATATGATGACGGTAGCCACAATTGTAGGGTACATCATGATGGCCATTTGAAGAGATGATATTTTTCCTTTCTCCATTTCTTCTTCCTTTCCGTGATCGTAGGGATAAAAATGCTCCTCAAGCCAAAAACATTTACTTATCCATAAACTGTCCAACAGGTCTAAATAGGGCTTCGATCCATGTAACTGGTCCTGCCATTTTCGGGAGGTCAAACATAGACAGCACCCAAACAAAAACTAACAACATTAAAAACGCCATTTTATCCTTTTTAGGATGCTGTTTCATTTTCGGCCATTGAAACAAAATGATCACAGCAATGATGATCGTTGTACCTATGAACGCTCCCCACCTCACTTTTCTTTCACCTCATTCTTAGGCAATCCTCCCGGCTCGATAATTGAACCCTGTCTACGAATGTAGGCGTCTACATCAATGTTAACCTTCATATTTGAAAAAACCTCATCCCAGCGGTTTTCAACCAGTTTCCATTGATCCGGATATTTCCGATTGAATTCATCTGCAAAGCCTACAATATCGGCTTTCATCTTGTGTTGCAGCGGTTGAAGTGTCAGGTTAATACGCTGTTTAATTGCTTCTTGATACGCTTTTTCGACGCTCTTTTGAAATTGGGGATCTGTTAAACTAAATTTTGTTTGGTTTTGCAAGACATTACCTTCTGTACGAATATGCACGTTCATTGTCCACTTTCCATTTTGGATTTCAGGTTTCAGCCTTATAACAGCTGAAACAGGGTCTAACGAAACATCCCCAGCTGTTTTTTCAGGCTTTACATTCACTGTATAGCCTTTAATTTTATTTTTTAGCCACACTACCCCTCTTGTTTCTCGCTCGGTAATCGTCCCTACCATTTGATCCTTTTTAAAAACAGCTGTTCCCAGAATCTTGGGAGCCTTCATTGACTCTTTTTCACTTAGTTTGTGTGTTCTCATTTCAAGGTATGGAAGTGCTGCAGCATGAGTATTTCCCATTAACATCTCATCTAACTCTTTCATTGTGACATCCATCCCAATTCGTGCTTTAGATAGCTCCCGGATTACTTCAGACGATGTTCGTTCCAATCTGGGCGTCGGTTCAAGATACTGACTTGCTTCCCCTTTGCCAACAAACAAATAGGCTCTTTCCCTTGTTTGCGGATGCCGAAGAAGAAAGTCCATATCTTTTTGAATTCCTCCCATTGCTACCTTTTCTCCAAATATAAACACTTTGCATTGTCCCCAAAATACTTTTCTGGGTATAATTCCTTGAAGCTTTGAGAGTGCATCGGAAAGATTGATTCCTTTCTGAGAAGCTACTAGTGTAATCGCCCCGCCGCTGGAACCTCCGCCTCCTTGGCCGCCACCGCTGCTAAGCGCTTTGGGAAGGAATATTTGGACAGAGAGTACAACATGATTATCTCTTGTCTTATCAATAGCTGCACCTGTTACAATCGCCAAATCATTAACTTCGATCCGATCCCAGCATCCGCTTAATAAAAAGATGGATCCACAAACAGTGAGCAAAAGAAAGAGGTTTTTCATCAATTTCCCCACCAATTTTCTGTTGATTAGTTACCTGTTTGGCCCCCATTTGGGGGCTTCGGCCCCTGTCCAGGCGACTGTCGGTATAAGTCAAACTCTCCGTTAAAGTGTGGACGTGCATCCATCATCCACCAAGGAGATCTCCAAAAAACATCTTTTAATTCCCTAACTTTTAGCGGTGCTACAGGCGCTAAGTAGGGAGCACCAAAGGAACGCAAGCTGCATAAGTGAATCACGATGGCAATAATCCCCATCATAATGCCAAGCAATCCCAATGTTGCAGAAAGCAGCATCATTGGAAAGCGAAGCATCCGAATAGCTATTCCGGTAAAATAACGAGGGATCATAAAGGAGGCAATCCCTGTAATGGCCACAACAATGACCATCGGGGCAGACACTAACCCTGCTTGAACGGCAGCCTGTCCAATTACGAGCGCACCTACAATACTAACAGCGGCACCAATTTGCTTAGGCAGTCGAACACCAGCTTCTCTTAATGCTTCAAACGAAATTTCCATGATCAATGCCTCAACTACCGCGGGAAATGGAACAGCTTCCCTTGAAGCTGACATGCTCAAGAGCAGCGCGGCTGGCACCATTTCTTGATGAAAAGACAAAATAGCAACGTATAATGATGGCAGCAAGAGTGAAATAACAAGAAAGGTATAGCGCAGCCAACGGATACAAGTGCTGCCCATTGAGCGTTGGTAATAATCTTCATGTGATTGAATCATTGAAAAAAACGTAATGGGAGCAATTAAACAAAACGGGCTGCCTTCCACCAAAATTACGGCCCTTCCCTCGAGCAAATGAGCAGAAGCTGTATCCGGCCTTTCTGTAGACAGGATCTGCGGGAAAGGTGAATACGGGTTATCCTCAATCATTTCCTCGATATAATTACTTTCTAAGATACCGTCGATCTTAATTCGATTCATCCTGTTTGTTAATTCATCAATCAATGTTTTCTCCGCAAGTCCATCAATATATGCCAATACTACTCTAGTCTTGGTGTATTCTCCGATCTTCAGGAATTTCATTTTTAAGGCAGGGCTTTTAATAATACGTCGCAGCTGCGACATACTTACCTGTAAGGATTCATTAAACCCTTCTCTGGGTCCCCTGATTCCTGCTTCTGCAGACGGTTCTTCGATCCCTCGCTTTTCCCAGCTGCACAATCCTAAGGAGAAAGCATCACCTTCCCCTTCATACAAAAGAAGAGGGTCACCGAAAGAAATGGATTCGATACAATCCGCCAGCATATTCACTCTCTTCACTTTGGAAACAGGTACTTTATTTTCCAGAAATTCATTTAACGGTTCTGCCTCATTGGTTGTTTCCCTCATTAGCGGTAAAAGCACATACTCGTCAATTCCCTTTGTATCTGACATTCCCTCAATATATATAATCATTGCCCTTTTTTTTCTAAAGAGGAAAAACGAACGGAACACGACATCTGAACAATGATTATAAATAGAGCGAAGTGTTTCGACATTCTGGTCGAAGCTTTCATAGAGGGTCCCTTGTGGCTTGGGTATATTATTTTCCACAAGTTGTTTTTTTGTATCCGACTTGCCCAATAATTTATTCACATTACGAATCAAGGCTGTTCCCCCAATTTTTATACCCTAATATCTTTTCTATATTCTCCTATTTATGGTTATTTATTATAAGCATCACTGTTTTAAAGAATTTAATATTTTGTTAAAACTATCAGGATGGGAGTTTAATCATATCTATGTGTGGAGGAATGAGGAATTGGGCGGATAAAAGAAGAATCTCGTTTACATATTACCAATCTAATCTCTTAATATTCCAAAAGGTGGAATCCAGTCCCCTTGAAAAATGTGCAATCGGTTTTTCTGCAGAAAGGTCCAATTGAAATGGAGTAAAAAGGGAATTCCCACAGATTTCGATATCAACTTTTTGTAATGGCCACGGTTGATGATGAATTTCACCGCAATAGATCTTTCCCCTTTGATCCGTACTAAAGAAGCAATATCGCTCAGTAAGCCAATAGTCAAACATTTCTTTTTTGGTAAAATAAACTTTCGAATCAGGAATATAATTCGTATGAAAACCTATCGGAACTTTCGATTTACCTTTACGCAGACTCTGACAAAAAACAGTTTGTCCATCTTTTCGAAAAGAAATTTGGGCAGCTTTGTATGGCAAACGAAACCATCTCTTTGCAATCATTAACGATGCCCAGTCCCCAACATCCAGAGACATGAAAAAAACACCGGGTTTACCCTTATATTGAACATATGTCCTAACATTAATTTCTGCAAATTTCGGAGTAAGGGATAAAGCTGGCAATCCACGGAGATAAATTCCCTCCATAATGAAAACAACCACACCCAGCCATGCGGTCCCTTCAAAGGTATCTATTTTTAAAGAACTTGGAATATGCGGCCTCAGTAAATCAACAGAAATCGGCCAATGAGTAAACAATAAATTACTCCAAGATTGTCTTATAATCCAGTTTTTAGAAACGATTGGCCAAGGACGATGGGTGACTTCATCCATAATGTTCATGACAATGCCCCCCTCTTTTATATGTTCTTAATTTTGGTAAAAAATAAAATTTAATACCTTTAGTTTAACGAATATTGATCTATATCATTTTCATTTTTTTGGAAACAATAATAGCAGGATATTCCTTTAAAATATGCTGTTAGTGGGGCAATAAATATGATAAACATCTATTATTACTTAAGCTTTTTCATGATTTCAATCGTTTTTTTCCTTGTTTTATTCTTGCTTTTTGGTTGGCGCACGGTCATGAAACAAGTGGTGAAACACATGGGGAAAATCCTGTTAACGGACAATTATCAAGAAAATATTTTGGAAGTAATGCCAGGACTTCGGCATATGGGCATTCAAAATACACTTGAGAATAGCTTGAGGGCAGAAGCGGGAAGTCTGCTTCATCGACCGCTCGGCTCATCAAAAAAATGGCCGCACCTTGATCCGATTACCTTTATCCCTGCTCAAACATCACCGTTTCCGCTTAATAGTGACGAAGAAATAGATGTCACCGTTACCATTGGACCAAATGCAAAAAAACCAATGACAATTAAAATTCCGCTGATGATCAGCGGAATGGGCTATGGGATTTCACTAAGTGAACAAGCAAGGTTTTCCTTGGCGGAAGCTGCCAGTAAAGTTGAGACTGCTCTTAACTCAGGGGAAGGCGGAATACTACCTGAGGAATTAAACAAAGCTGGAAAGTATATTTTACAGTTTTCCAAAACAGAATGGTCCAAGGAGGAAGATATCATAAAGCAAGCTGACATGATTGAAATTAAATTGGGGCAAGGTGCGGTTTCCGGGATGGGCTGGAAAATCCCTCATAAAGCAATATCCAATCGTGCCACAAAAGTATTAGGGCTTAAAGACAATGAAGATGCTGTGATATTTGAACGATTTTTTGATAATCAAAAGTTAGAAAACATAAAAGAACTTGTCGATGTACTTCGAGAGCTGTCTGGGGGAGTCCCTATTGGCGTTAAAATTGGGGCTGGTGGAAAAATCGAAGAAGATATCGATCATTTAATTGAGATTGGGGTTGATTTTATCACAATTGACGGAGGACAAGGAAGCTCATATGGTGCACCGCCCATTCTAGCTGATGATATTGGCATCCCAACCTTCCATGCAGTTACTCGAGCCGCCAATCATTTGGAAAAGAGAAACAAAAAAGGACAAATCAGTTTAATTGCATCCGCTGGACTTTTCACTCCCGGGCATTTTTTAAAAGTTTTGGCATTAGGAGCTGACGCTGTCTATTTAGGTTCTGCCATATTGTTTGCTGTCACCCATAAACAAAACTTAAATGCATTCCCCTTTGAACCGCCAACACAAGTTATTTGGGATCAAGGAAAATTCAAGGATGAATTTAAGGTGAAGGAAGGGGCGAAAGCAGCTGAAAAATTCTTAACAGCAAGTATAGAAGAAATAAAAACTGCATTAAGGGCAATGGGAAGACGCTCTTTACAAGAGGTGACAAAAAAAGATCTGGTGTCAAATGATGAAACGACTGCGAAAATACTAGGAATTCCATTTACTTTTGAACCATGGAAAGACTCCCAAAAAGAAATGTTATAATCCTATTTCTGAAAAATGGAGAAGAAACGATGATAAATATATTAGTAATAGTAAACTTTGCCATGATATCTATATTCTTTTTACTATTCATATTTAGTCTTGTCAGTTGGCGTTGGTTGATAAAAAAGATAGTTAAGGTAACAGGAAAAATCATTTTAACCGACAATTATCAAGAAAATATTATGGAATTGATGCCTGGTCTTCGTCATATGGGTGTTCAAAATGTAATAGAGAATACATTACGTGCACAAACAGGTATGCCTATTTTCCGTCCAATTGGCGGCTCCGCAAAAAAATGGCCAAATTTGGACTCAATTACCTTCATCCCTGCCCAAACGTCACCATTTCCAATTGATCGTGAAGAAGAAGTAGATGTTGCCATTACCATTGGACCAAATGCAAAGAAACCGATGACAATAAAAATCCCTCTAATGATCAGCGGAATGGGCTATGGACTTTCCCTGAGTGAACAAGCAAGGCTTTCTTTAGCGGAAGCAGCTAAAAAGGTTGGGACTGCGATTAATTCCGGTCAAGGCGGAATTTTACCTGAAGAATTAAAGGCGGCCGGAAAGTATATTTTACAATTTGCTCAAACAGAATGGGGAAAGGAAGAAGAAGTGATTAAAAGAGCTGACATGATAGAAATTAGGCTGGGACAGGGTGCTACGACAGGAATGGGAAGAACGGTTCTTCCCCAAAATTTAAAGGGCCGTGCCCGGGAAATTATGGGGCTAAAGGATAATGAGGAGGCAATTGTCTCTGAGTCCTTTTTTGAGGAACAAACCCTGGACGATTTGAAAATGCTTGTCAAAAAACTTCGGGCACTTTCAGGAGGAGTTCCAATTGGTGCGAAGATTGGGGCAGGCGGAAAAATTGAAGAAGACATTGATCATTTAATCTTTATGGGAGTTGATTTTATTGTAATAGATGGCGGACAAGCGGCCATGCATGGTGCCCCGCCTATTTTATATGATGATTTTGGTATCCCAACGCTGCACGCGATCGTTCGGGCTGCAAATTATTTAGAAAAAAGAAAAATGAAGGGGCAGATTAGTTTAATCGTGTCAGGCGGACTTTTAGTCCCAGGGCATTTTTTGAAAATGCTCGCACTTGGGGCGGATGCTGTCTATTTAGGTTCTGCCATGTTATTTGCGCTCGCACATGATCAAGTATTCAAGGCAATTCCATTTGAACCTCCAACTCAAACCTTATGGTATGACGGGAAGTTCAAGGATCAATTTAAAATTGAAGATGGGGTAAAAGCAGCAGAAAACTTCCTGACAGCGAATACGGAAGAAATGAAAATTGCATTAAGAGCCATGGGGAAACGCTCCTTAAAGGAACTGTCAAAAAAAGACCTGGTATCCTATGATCAATTAACCGCCAAAAGGATTGGTATTCCGTTTTCCTTTGAACCATGGGAGGAGAAAACAAAAGACTAAGAAATTCGGTATATTCGCTTATTTTTTAACAAATGTTATGTTCAAATTAAAAGAAAAGAGCCAGCTCAGAAAAGCTGGCTTTCTTTAGTATTTCCTTTCGGTAAAAACCAACTTTCATTCCACTATTGATTCAACCAATCCTCAAAGAAACTTTTATACCCTTGTTTCATAACCAAACTGGAGAACTTATCAAAGGCATATTGGCGATTTTCAGCAGAAGCTTTTAATGGGGCAGCAGCAGCCATATTCACTAGTTCAAACCAATTTTGTTCATTGCCGGAAAATGAATGTTTGGAACTGATATGCCCATAGCAAGGGTGCTCCGGTTTCACAATGATTTTTCCCAATGCCATTGCTTCCGTCAATGGCATTG
>JAUZQA010000116.1 GCA_030705665.1 Bacillota bacterium | reverse complement strand
TCCATTCCTAATTCTTCCATTTTCTCTACGATATTTAGAATATAAGAAGGAGTTCCGCAAATTCCTCTTGGTTTAAAATCTTCAATTACAGTGATTTGTCTCTCCGTATTACCACCTGAGATTGGCACACATGCAGCACCAAGTTCCTCAGCACCATGATGGAGACCTAATCCACCAGTAAATAATCCATAACCATACGCATTATGAAAAACATCAGACTTCCTGCCACCCGCTGTTACAATTGCCCTCGCAACAATTGTCGCCCAATTTTTCAAATCATTTTTGGTATAGCCAACAACAGTAGGTTTACCGCTGGTTCCAGATGAACCGTGAATTCGATTGACTTCCTCCAAAGGAACAGCAAATAAACCATATGGATATTGATCCCGTAAATCTTTCTTTTTTGTAAAAGGAAGCTTTGTAATATCCTCTATCGACTTAATCTCCTCTGGTGTAATGCCTAGTTCATCAAACTTGTCTTTATAAAATGGAACATTTTCATACACTCGTTTAACAGTCTGTTGCAGGCGATTTAATTGCAGCGCTTCCATTTCACTTCGACTTGCAGTTTCAATTTCCGGATTGTACATCAATAAGATCCTCCTCAATAATTTTTAACCTTTAACATAACACTTGTTTTTCATAACGTTTATATCACGACTTATTCATTGTTGTAATATGAATTAGAATAATATCATATTTACACTGTGTCAATAGTTTTGTCAGAAAATTATAATAATAACACTGTTTATATTAGCTGAAACCAGCGTTATTTTCAACGTTAAACAATTCTAAATAAAATAAATTTTCTAAATTTTTATTTACAGCAATTTCAAGATGTGATAATTTTTTAAACATGAAATATATCAAAAAATCATTTAGCGTTTTTCTAACGTACTATAAAAAATATTGATGATGATCAATTTAAGGAGGATCTTATGTCAGTAAAGGTAAGTGACCAAACTACACATGAAATGTATTATGATAAAATTTTTCAAACGATGGAAAATGAACCCTATGCTCGGATGCTAGGGATCAGATTAATCGAACTTGGCCCTGGGAGTGCCACCGCAGAAATGGTTCCAAATGAAAATATGGTTAACGCCCATGGAACTGTTCATGGTGGAATTATTTTTTCACTAGCTGACTATGTTTTTGCTGCTGCCAGCAACTCTTACGGCAGAACTGCCGTTGGGGTGAATAATAATATAAACTTTATGTCAGCCGGCAAAGCTGGCCAAACCCTTACAGCAACAGCTAAAGAAATAAAGAAGACCAATCGCCTCGCATGGTTTAGCATCAACGTATATAGCTCTGAGGAATTAATCGCTACAATGGAAGCAATGGTATATCGTATGAATCATCATTTTGTGGGGACTGACGAAAGTTGAGAAAAGGATAGGAGAAAACAGCCCACATGTTTTAAAGACAAGTGGGCCGTTTTTGGAAAGTCTATTATCAAAAAGCACTATTTTACCGAATTTAAGGCCAGAGGCTCATTTCTACACAAAATCTCATTTTTCTTTACATCATATAGACCTTTGGGGACTATGCGAAGCCCTGGTAGAAAGTCGCAGGTTAAGAATAATAATGTGTAGAGAATATCATGGAATGGAAAACCTCGCTCTTGTACGATAGACAACAACTGATCATAATACATCACTGCTGTTGAAAACGAAGGGTCTGTTGTCATCATGCCAGCTAATGGTAAAGGGATTTCGAGGATAATTTCACTGCCGTCTACGATGACAATCCCTCCGGCCAAATCATGAACTCTCGATGCCGCTTTTGCCATAGCTTCAGGATTTTCACCAATAACAAGTAATTCAGATGTTGTGTTGTAAGTTGAAGCCATTCCATCAAGATTAACCGCAAATCGCTCTAAGATCCCTCTTGTTATCCATTTGCCATTTCGGTCAATCAACGCTGCTTGCAATAGGCCATTATGTCCGCTAAGATCCGCATAGCCATTGACTGAAGATAAAAATGTGTCCTTCTGTTCCGTAATAACATTACTTTTAAAAGAAATAGCAGGAATATTTCCACCCTGATGCGGATAGCGATATAAATCTGCATTTTCCAAAACGTATTTAGAGAAACCAAATGGTTCACGGTTAACATGTTGATTCCAATCTATTTCGGGCATTGTGATCGTTAATTGCCCATTTTCTGCTACAATTTTCCCACCTGCAATTACCTTGTCCGGGCGGAAAGTAACGAGATCAGGTAGCAGGAGAATATCTGCTTTTCGACCCGGAGCCAAACCGCCAAGATAATCATCCTGCTTTAAGTAGGTAGCCGCATTAATTGTTACCATCTGGATGGCATTCATCACGGGTACTCCAAGCTCAACTGCTTGTCTAACCAAGCCATCAACAAAACCTTCCTTTTCGATAAAAGCTGGGTTAGGACCATCCGTTGTCATAATGATTCTGCTTGTACTTACATTTCCTTCCGTGATTAATGGAATAATCTCCTGCAAATCTGGTCTTAGTGAGCTATTGCGAAGGGTTGTCCACATTCCTAATCTTAATCGGTCAAAAGCTTCTTTAAGAGTAATCGCTTCATGGCAGGCACTGACGCCCGAAGCAACAACAGCATTTAACTTATCATAGGAACAGCCGGCTGTATGACCATCTACAACCTTACCCAACTTCTTGATATAATCGATTATTTCAAGTAAATATGGGTCCCCATTGTATAATAATGGCCAACGCGTTATTTCCGCTGAGCCTAAAACAGCATCCAGAGCAAGCAGTTCCTTTATCTCGTTGTCATTAAATAATTCATTTTCCCCCTGATACTCTGCTTGAGAAACTAGGCGGGCCAGCCAAAAAAAGTTGCCTGGCAACTGTTCTAAGTCCTCAACCAGCCTTTTAAAGCCGTTTGCTCCCATATGAAGATGAAAAAATAAATTATCATTCACTGTTGTAGTAGTACCAAGGGGTAATATCTTGGAGGTCATACTTACAGGATTGTAGACAATCCAGGGATGTGAATGGGCTTCAATAAACCCAGGGGATAGATACTTTCCTGATGCATCAATGACGGTTGTATGTTCACCAATCGCCCGGTCACTCCCACCCACATAAGCAATACAGTCCTTATAGACCGCAACATTCTGCTTTAAAAATTCTCCGGAATAAACATTTATTACGGTACCATTCTTTATAAATAAATCTGCAGGCCGATTCCCTTTGGCAACTTCGATTAGTTCGCTTCTTTTTGCTTTCAATTTCAATCCAATTCCTCCTATCATTAATTCTATTACAAGCTTATATGGATTTTCTTTTACGAGTCAATTAATTTTTTGAATATTTTGCATTATAACTTACTACCGAATTAATAGTAAAAAAACTAAATTATGATAAACTAAACTGAACAAATTTTTCCCAAGGAGCATAGATCATGACAACAAATACTAGATTCATCGGGTTTGTGGGAACATACACTAAAGGGGAAAGTAAAGGAATTTACACTTTTACATTAGACACACAAGAAAAGCAAATAACCTCGATTAGGTCAGCAGCAGAATTAGACAATCCTACATATCTTAATATCAGCAGAGATAACCGTTTCCTTTTTTCAGTTGTAAAGGAAGGAGCTTCAGGTGGTATTGCAGCATTTGCTGTTAACAGTCCGACAGGGGAACTTACACCGCTCAACACACAATTATTAGAAGGTTCCTCTCCATGCCATGTAAGTGTGGACAGTCAAACAAAGATAGTGTTTAGTGCCAATTACCATAAAGGGGAAGTGGTATCCTATCTTGTAAACAACGGAACATTGACTAAACCCGTATCCATTATTAAGCATGAAGGTTCAGGACCTGATCCCCGTCAAGAAAAAGCACATACCCATTTTGCCGAATTGACACCAGACGAAAAGTTTCTTGCGGTTTGCGAATTAGGATCAGACCTGCTTATTACCTATCAAGTAGATGAAAGTGGAAATTTGAAAGAAGTAACACGTTTAACAGTAAAGCTTGGCAGTGGTCCAAGACATCTTACCTTCCATCCAAACGAGCGGTTCGCCTATATTATGACCGAGTTTAGTTCAGAGGTTATTGCTTTGAGGTATCACGCAGAAAATGGCAGCTTTGAGGAAATCCAAACAATTTCAACAATTCCTGAGGATTTTAAAGAAAATAATCAAGGCAGTGCGATTCATATTTCCTCTGACGGCCGTTTTGTCTATGCAGGCAACCGAGGACATAATAGTATTGCAGTATTTGGGGTTGAAAGTGAAACTGGAAAGCTGGAATTGATCGAGCGTGTTTCAACAGAAGGAGATTGGCCGAGGGATTTCAGTTTAGATCCAAGCGAAAAATTCCTTGTAGCTTCTAATCAAAACTCCAGTAATCTTGTGTTATATTCACGAAATACCGAAACAGGAAAACTTACCCTCATACAGTCTGATGTAAAAGTTCCAGATCCGGTTTGTATTAAGTTCCTGCAAGTATAAAAGGGGACGTGCACTGCACGCCCCCTTTTTGTTAGAAACCTTTTATTAATAAACTCCACGAATATTAGCATGAACTTCTTTTACATAAAATTCTTCGAGTCCTGTTAACTCTTCAGCGGTAAATCCAGGTACATCTAGGGCACCGAGATTATCCTCTACTTGTTTTACATTTTTAAATCCTGGAATCACACATGAAATGGCTTCATGCTCAAGAATCCATTTTAAGGCCGCTCGCGTCATGCTTTCTCTGCCATCCGCAATCCAGCTTAATTTTCCACTCAACTCGACCCCTTTAGCAAACTCTAGACCGGCAAACGTTTCACCAACATTAAACTCCTGACCATCTCGATTAAAATTTCGGTGGTCACTTTTTTCAAACTTTGTGTCTGAGGTAAACTTACCTGTTAACAAGCCGCTCGCCAAAGGCACACGCGCTAAGATCCCAACCCCTTTTTCTTTTGCAACAGGAAATAGCTCTTTTATCGGTTTTTGGCGGAAAATATTAAAAATAACTTGAAGTGCTCTTACATTTGGATTTTGCATCGCAATTAATCCTTCTTCAACCGTTTCAACGCTTACACCGTAGTAGCGGATCTTCCCTTCCTGTTGAAGCTTATCCAGTACCTCAAAGACCCTGCCATCCTTAATAATTTCAAGGGGAGGACAGTGAATTTGATAAAGATCGATTCTTTCCCTTCCCAGTCTCTTTAAGCTGTTTTCACAAAAAGCTCTTACCGTTTTTTCAGAATAGGTCTCTGGATCAAAAATATCGCCGGCACGACAGAATTTTGTTGCAATATGGATTTGATCTTCTTTTCCTTTTGTCACTTTTGCTAGCAGCTGCTCGCTGTGACCATCACCATACACATCTGCGGTATCAAAAAAATTCACCCCAGCCTCCATTGCTCGTTCCAATGCACGCAGTGATTCCTTATCATCCGTTTTCCCCCAGCTGCCGCCAATCCCCCATGTACCAAAACTAACCTCACTAATCTTTAAATCGGTGTTTCCAAGATTACGATAGTTCATTTCAAAGATCCTCCTCAGTTATGGCTTATATTGATAATAAAATCACAAAAACTTATCAATCATAGTAATTAATTCACCAATTTCCGGTTTGCTAACTTGGGCATCTGCACCGACTGTTTCTCCCTTATGGCGGAGATCGTCCGTAATCAGTGATGAAAAAATAATGACGGGAAGCTGCGATAGAACAGGATGCTGTTTGATTTGTTTTGTTAAATGCAGTCCGTCCATTACTGGCATTTCAATATCTGATATAACAAGATGTACGACTTCCCCTAAGCCTTTATTTTCGTTATTTGCATGCTGCAAGTAATCTAAAGCATCCTTGCCGTTCTCAAAGAAATCAATGAACTGAAAGCCAGCTTCCATTAAGGTATCTGATAACAGTTTCCGTAACATAGCTGAATCCTCAGCAACAACAATCCGATATGCTGATCGGTCTTTTCTTTGTACTTGTTTTAAGCGATCCTTGTTAATTCCTGTTGCTGGGTTGATGTCTACTAAAATCTTTTCAAAATCTAACAGGAGGATCATCCCATCCTGTTTTCGGACTACCCCGATGATTTGATTTTCAGCGTTTTGATATAAATTTGTCGGCTTCTCGATTTGCTCCCAAGAGATGCGATTAATTTTATCAACACCATGCACATGAAAAACGACCTTTTGTTTATTAAATTCAGTAACTATAAATTTATCCTGTGAAGGTTGAGTGGAATCGGGAAACCCCAAAACTTTTGCCATATTAATGACAGGAAGAATTTCACCCCTAATTTCCATAATCCCTTCTATATTAGGATGGGCATGCGGGATGAAGACAACCGGCGCCGGATTGATAATTTCTCTTACTTTGATGACATTAATTCCAAATCTGTTATTGGCAACATTGAATTCAACGATTTCAAGTTCATTTGTACCGCTTTCAAGCAGAACCCCTTTTTCGGCCATAGTGGCGACCCCCTGCACTTTTAATAGGCTGTGTTAAATAATAGAAATCCAATTGAGATTCCATCCATTTTTATTTCGGTTCTTTTACCACTTTTTTTATATCTGATTCAAATGTTTCTTAAGATAGTAAAAAAATTTAGATACGTTTAAATTCTTGCATTTTGAATAACCTTGATCATTTGTTCTGAATTTGGATAATCTTCCTCTTGATATTGTTTGATTACTTTTTCTAAATCGAAATCCACCCTGACAATCGATGTTTGAAAATTTCCTTCTTTTAGATCGACAATGGCATAAGATGACTTTGTCAGCCCATCAAATGGGAGACCTACACTGCCAATGTTGATGAGACATTTTCCTTCAATATACCGAATGAACGGTTTGTGAATATGAGCATATATAAAAATGTCTGCGCCACTTTTCATCATTTTATCCAATAAAGCCCCATCACTTTCAAATGGCTGAACAACATCAAAAAGACTGTCTGGCGTAGCGTGGAAAGCATGAATCCTGATATTTTCTGTCTCCAGCTTAGTTTCTGTCGGCAATTCAGCCAGATAGCGAATGTCTGCTTCATCTAATCTTTTATAAATCCAATCTCGTTCCTTTTTCATCATTTGTAAGGCACTTTCGGCTACTTCCCCTTCTTTTATACCGCGAACAACCCATTCATCTGCATTTCCCTTAATCACATTCGCGTGTAAGCTTTTCACTAATTCCAGTGCTCGTTTCGGCTCTGGGCCTCGATAGGAAATATCCCCAAGTATGATAATTTTGTCTACGTTTCTTTTACTTATATCTTCCAAAACTGCATCGAGGGCAACAGCATTGCCATGAATATCTGAAAGAAAAGCCAGTCTCATACAATCACCTCTGATTCATTTTTTAATGAAAACTTTACTTGTTCAAAAACACTTTAGTAATTATTCCCTGAAATTTCAAGAAAACCCACTTAAAAGATAGGATTAATTTCAGAAAAATATTTGACATAATTATGTCATTGTAGTAATTTTAAAGAAAAGTTAAATAATAATTTCTTATCAAGAGAGGTTGAGGGAACGGCCCTATGACACCTCAGCAACCTTCAATGGTTTTTTCATTGAAAAGGTGCTAATTCCTGCAAGTTTTTTAATAACTTGGGAGATAAGAAGAATGACTATGTGATGAATGCAAACAAAAGTCTTCTTCTTAGCGGGAAGACTTTTTTTAATACCATTATACTGAATTTACTACACTACATTAAGGAGATGTCATCATGTTTAAAATTGACACAAAATTAGCACAAATCGGTAATCGGAGTGATACAGTAACAGGGGCAGTAAACCCTCCTGTTTATTTTTCTACCGCCTACCGTCATGCAGGGATTGGGCAATCTACAGGATATGATTATGTACGTACAGGAAATCCAACTCGGCAGATCCTTGAACAAGCTATTGCTGATTTAGAACACGGTGACCAGGGCTTTGCCTGCAGTTCAGGTATGGCTGCCATTTTCACAGTACTTTCCCTGTTTCAATCAGGAGATGAATGGTTAGTAAGTGAAGATTTATACGGCGGAACCTATCGTTTATTAGAGAAAGGCTATAAAAAGTGGGGTTTGAACGCTCAATATATTAATACCTGTTGTCCGGAAGAAATTGAAAGTAAGATTACTCCGCAAACAAAAGCTATCTTTCTTGAAACGCCAACAAACCCGCTTATGCAGCAAACGGATATTTCAGAGGTTTCCAAAATTGCTAAAAAACACGGATTATTGTTGATTGTCGATAATACATTCTATACACCGCTTCTGCAGCAGCCAATCACCCTTGGAGCCGATATCGTCATCCACAGTGGAACAAAATACCTTGGCGGTCATAATGATGTTCTCGCTGGACTTATTGTTGCCAAAGGACAAGAAATTTGTGAGGGATTGGCCCTTCATCATAATGGCGCTGGTGCAGTATTAAGTCCATTTGATTCATGGTTGCTGATTCGCGGTATGAAAACTTTATCACTCAGAATGCAGCAGCATGAAAAAAATGCGCAAGCGGTCGTTCAATATTTATCAAACCATGAAGCTGTTACAGATGTTCTTTATCCAGGAAGAGGAGGAATGCTTTCTTTCCGTTTACAAGATGAGGCCTGGATTAATCCATTTTTACAGGGGCTATCTCTTGTTACCTTTGCAGAAAGCCTTGGCGGTGTTGAAAGCTTGATGACCTATCCGGCTACGCAAACACACGCGGACATCCCTGAGGAAATTAGATCTGCAGCAGGTGTGGATAATCGTTTATTACGTTTTTCAGTAGGAATTGAAGATGCAGAAGATTTAATTGCTGATTTAGATCAAGCTTTTGCTAATATTAAAAATGGAGTAGATCCAATTTTTCCGAGGCGCTAAAGTTTGTAGAATCTAAACAATTAGTTTAGGAGAATGATTATGAACTTTTTACAAAGGTTAGAAAAACAAATTTTAATCGGCGATGGAGCCATGGGCACCCTCCTCTATTCCTTCGGCAAGGATAGCTGTTTTGAAGAACTGAATGTATCACATCCAGAACAAATTCAAAGTATTCACAAAGCCTATATTGATGCCGGCGCAGATGTGATCCAGACAAACACCTATGCAGCCAACTATTTAAAACTTCAACGATATGGATTAGAAGATTCAGTGAAAGAGATTAATAGTGCGGCGGTAAAAAATGCAAAAATTGCTGCCGCTAACAAGGCATTTGTACTTGGAACAATAGGAGGCAACCGCGGAATTAAGCCAAATTCCATCACTATAGAAGAAATCAAACGCAGTTTCCGTGAACAATTGTATTGCTTGCTTTTTGAAGAGGTCGATGGAATTTTGCTTGAAACCTATTATGATCTTGGCGAGCTCGAAACGGTTCTTACAATCGCCCGAAAGGAAACAAAACTGCCAATTGTAGCACAAGTTTCCCTTTCCGAAATCGGCATCTTACAAGACCAAACACCAATAAATGAGGCGTTAAAGCGTCTTGAAGCTATTGGGGCGGATGTTGTCGGCTTAAACTGCCGGCTTGGTCCGCACCATATGTTAAAGAGTCTTGA
>JAUZQA010000115.1 GCA_030705665.1 Bacillota bacterium | reverse complement strand
TCTTTGGCGATTCCTTTCCCGACAAGGCGGGCAAGCCGCTGAGAACCGCCGAATCCCGGCATGATACCAAGCCCGATTTCAGGCTGGCCGAATTTTGCTTTGTGGCCGGCAATCCGAATGTCGCAAGCCATGGCCAGCTCACAGCCGCCGCCAAGTGCAAAGCCGTTCACAGCCGCAATGACTGGGACTTTTATATTTTCGATTTTGGAAAAAGCTTTATTGCCTATGGAAGAGAATTCACGTGCTTCTAACACATTTTTATTTTGCATTTCCACAATGTCCGCGCCGGCAACAAAGGCTTTTTCTCCAGATCCCGTTAAGATAACTGCACGGATCGATGAATCTTCATCAATGAGCCCAGCAACTTCGGCCAACTCCTTTAATACTTCAGTATTTAGAGCATTTAAAAATTTTGGCCTGTTGATGGTAACAACAGCAATATTTTCTTCAACGGCTACCTCAAGCGTTTGAAACTCTCTCATCGTTCATTCCCCTTTTATAAAAAATTAATTATAAATATAGAATCCACGGCCAGTTTTAACTCCGAACCATCCAGCTTCTACATACTTTCGGAGCAGCGGGCATGGACGATATTTTGGATCGCCAAATCCTTCGTACAGCACTTCCATGATCGCAAGGCATGTGTCCAGTCCAATATAATCAGCAAGCGTGATTGGCCCCATTGGATGGTTGGCACCAAGCTTCATTGCTTCGTCAATTCCCTCTGGAGTTGTGACACCTTCATAAACGGCATAAATGGCTTCGTTAATCATTGGAATCAGAACCCGGTTTACCGCAAAACCTGGAAGATCTTTTATGGCAACAGGCACTTTTTTCAATTCTTTAGCCAAATCCTCCACAAGCGCAAATGTTTCTTCGGATGTTGCCAGGCCGCTATTAATTTCAATTAATTTCATAACTGGAACTGGATTAAAGAAATGCATGCCGATGACCTTTTCTGGTCTTTTGGTGACAGCGGCAATTTCGGTTATTGGCAGGGAAGAGGTGTTGCTCGCAAGAATTGCCTCGGCAGGTGCAATTTCATCAAGCTTGCGGAAAATGCCAAGTTTAATTTCCTTATTTTCGGTTGCTGCTTCAATTACTAATTGGACGTCCTTAGCATCTTCGAGATTCGTAGAAACGTTGATTCTTGAAAGAATGGCCGCTTTTTCTTCTTCTGTTTTTCGGCCTTTTTGAATATCGCGATCTAAGATCTTCGCGATTTTTGCCAAACCTTTTTGGACAAATTCTTCCTTAATATCATTCATGACCACTTGGTAGCCGGTTTGTGCTAATACTTGTGTGATACCGCTTCCCATTTGGCCCGATCCGACCACCATAACTTTTTCAATTTTCATCAAAAACTCCCCCTAAAGTGATTTTTCTAAAATTTCTACGATATCGAGCGTTTGAACCTGCTCATCTACTTCTTTTGCTTTCGTTCCATCGCTGATCATCGTTAAACAATATGGGCAACCACTACCGATCATCGTTGGATTCACGGCCAAAAGCTGTTCCGTCCGCGCAACGTTAATTCGGGTGCCTACATTTTCTTCCATCCACATTCGTCCGCCGCCGGCACCGCAGCACATCGCATTTTCACGATTTCGCTCGGCCTCAACAAGCTGAACGCCAGGAATCGATTTTAAAATCTCGCGTGGAGCATCATAGATTTCGTTGTATCTTCCCAGATAACAAGAATCGTGGAAGGAAATGACTTCATTTACAGGATTTTTAGGCGTTAATTTTCCTTCTTTGATCAATTTGGCAAGGAGCTCCGTATGATGATAGACCTCGGCTTCAAGGCCAAATTCAGGATATTCATTTTTTAATGTGTTAAAAGCATGCGGGTCGATCGTGACAATTTTCTTCACGTCATACTTTTTAAAGGTTTCGATATTGGCGTTCGCGAGATCTTGGAATAAAAACTCATTTCCAATCCGACGTGGTGTATCGCCTGAGTTCTTTTCATCATTGCCTAAGATCGCAAATTTGACCCCGGCCTGATTCAATACATGTGCAAGGCTTTGCGCAATTTTTTGGCTGCGATTGTCAAAGGAACCCATTGAGCCGACAAAGAACAGATATTCAAATTCTTCTCCAGCTTTTTTCAGTTCTTTTGCTGTTGGAACTTTGATATCTTCACGGCCATCACGCCAATTTGCACGCTCCTTGCGGTTGATTCCCCAAGGATTTCCCTGGCGTTCAATATTGGTCATCGCGCGCTGGGCGTCAGCATCCAATTTTCCTTCAGTTAACACAAGATAACGGCGCAGGTCGATAATTTTATCAACATGCTCGTTCATAACAGGGCATTGGTCTTCGCAGTTGCGACAAGTGGTACAGGCCCAAATTTCTTCCTCTGTGATGACATTGCCAATTAAACTGACTTCACTTTCAAGAGTGGCTGCGGCTTCAGTTGCCAATGCGAGCTGATTTCCTCGGGTATTTTTAAAAAGAGGAGTAGGCATCCATGGCTGTCTGGATGTAACAGCAGCACCTTTTTCGGTCAAATGATTGCGCAATTTTAAAATTAATTCCCTTGGTGACAGCATCTTTCCTGTTCCTGAGGCCGGGCACATATTGGTACAGCGTCCGCATTCCACGCAGGCATAGAGGTCTACCAATTGTTTCTGGTTAAAATCCTCGATTTTACTAACACCGAATGTTTCCTGGGTTTCATCTTCGAAATTGATCGTCGATAATTGTCCAACCTTATGAGTGCGCCCTAACCACACATTGGCAATCCCAGCAATCAGGTGGGCATGTTTTCCTTGAGGAATATAAACTAAAAATGACAGCAGGAATAAAAGATGTCCCCACCAAAATACAAAGAACAAGGCTGCTGCGGCTGTTTGCGGCAGAAAGCTAAAGATAGCGGCAATTCCTGAAGCCACTGGCTCTGACCAAGATGCTTCACTGCTACCATGCCAGATGATATCCATTCCATTGGCAAGCAACGTACAAAGCATTAATCCTGCTAAAAATAAATAGACAAGTCCTGCGAGAAACCCGCGTTTTAACCGTACTAATTTTTCAATATAACGGCGGTAAAATCCCCATATAACTCCGACAAGAACGATTAACACAATGATTTCTTGAAAAAAAGTAAAATAGGGGTACAGTGGACCCAATGGAAGGTGGGATTCCGGGGCAAGCCCCTTCCAGATCAGATCAATGGCCCCAAATTGAACAAGCAAGAAGCCGTAGAAAAACATGACATGTATCGCACCGCTTTTTTTGTCCTTTAAGAGCTTTTTTTGGCCAAAAACATAAACAAGAAGGGCATCGATCCGTTCCTGCACTGTTTTATTAAACTCGGCCTTTTTACCAAGCTTTATATACCTGACCCGAGTTTTTACAAGCTCAGCAAAAACGTAAATCGCGTAGCCGGTTACGAGCAGGAATAGTAATATATTTAATACTTGTAAGATATTCATCTCAAATCCCCTTTACGAGAAAAGTAGAAGTCTAATAGCAAAGGGCCTGAACCCATTACTGAATTTCAGCTGCCGACTTTTTATATTGAAAGACATCAGAGCTGCCATCTTGTTACCATCGAGGTTGTTTTTTGATGGTGATGGTAACGAGAATAGCGATCCTGTGACCATCAGGTCCGATAAATGGAGCCGATGGTAACGAGAATAGCGATCCTGTGACCATCAAGCCAGATAAATGGAGCTGAAGGTAATGAGAACAGTGATCTGGTGACTATTAGACCAGATAAATGGAGCCGATGGTCACCAGAACCTTCAACATTTAAGAAACCCTTTTAGACTACATCCTAGCTGACAGCGATTGCTTTTAATTCTTCAATAAGCATTGGCACGACTTCAAACAGGTCACCGACAATCCCGTAGTCGGCAATTTTGAAAATTTCCGCTTCCGGGTCTTTGTTGATGGCGACGATCACTTTGGAGTTGGACATACCGGCAACGTGCTGGATGGCACCGGAAATACCGCAGGCGATGTAAAGGTCTGGAGTGACCACTTTGCCTGTTTGGCCAATTTGCATTGAATAATCGCAGTACTCAGCATCACATGCGCCGCGGGAAGCGCCAACTGCTCCGCCTAAAAGGTCAGCTAATTCTTGTAGAGGTTTAAAACCATCACTGCTTTTGACGCCGCGGCCTCCAGAAACGATGATTTTCGCCTCAGAAAGATCAACGCCGCCAACTGCTTTACGGATAACCTCTTTGACGATGGTCCTTAAATCTTTGATTTCTACGTTCATGGATACGATCTCACCTGAACGTGATTCGTCTTTTTCTAAAGCTGTAATATTGTTAGGACGAATTGTTGCTATAATAAGTCCTTCATTAACAACAAATTTTTCAAAGGCTTTACCAGAATAAATTGGGCGGATGAAACCATCGTCTTCAATTCGAACTACATCGGAAATTAACCCTGATTTAAGCTTGGCCGCCATGCGGGGCGACAGGTCTTTTCCAAGTGCAGTATGTCCTAAAATAAAACCATCCGCTTGTTCTGCATCGATTATTTGCATAACCGCTTGTGAATAGGCATCAGGAGTATACGATTTTAATTGATTGTCCTCTACCGTAATGACACGGTCTGCACCAAAATAAATAAGATTGCTAGCCAGATTTTTAACGCTTTCACCTAACAAGAGACCAACGACCTCGCCTCCATCTGCCACTTGTTTTGCAGCAGCGATTGCTTCATATGAAACATTCCTTAATTCACCGTCACGAACTTCTCCGAAAACTAATACTTTTTTACTCATAGGAATCCCCTTTCATTTAAATGACTTTTGCTTCTGTTCTTAGTAATGTTATAAGTTCACTGACTTGTTGTTTCGTTTCTCCTTGAAGGACTTTTCCCGCAGCTTTGGCAGGTGGAAGGAAGATGTCCACTGATTTTATTTTTGCGGCAACTTCATCTTCATCGAGATCAAGGTCATCGAGTTCCAATTCTTCTAGAGGCTTTTTCTTTGCTTTCATGATTCCTGGTAAAGAAGGATAACGAGGTTCATTTAATCCTTGTTGACATGTAACAAGGAGTGGAAGGGATGCTTCGATGATTTCAAGGTCACCTTCAACGTCGCGTTCAATTGTGGCTTGGTTTCCATCAACTGTAAGTTTTGTTATGACGGTAACGGCAGGAATATTCAGCTCTTCAGCAAGGCGAGGGCCAACTTGTCCAGTTCCGCCATCAACGGTAACATTTCCGGCTAAAATAATATCAATCTCTTGGTCTTTTAAATATGCAGCCAATACGGCAGCAGTAGAGAATTGGTCAGCTTCATCCAGGTCTTCAGAGTTAATTAGAACAGCTTTGTCAGCTCCCATTGCAAGACCGGTACGAAGTTCTTTCTCGGTTTCTTGATCACCAAATGTGACAAGGGTGATTTCTCCGCCATGTTCTTCCTTTAATTTCAAGGCTTCCTCAATTGCATATTCATCATAAGGATTGATGATAAAAGTGGCGCCGTCTTCACTAACTTGTCCATTATTTACGCTGATTTTTTCTTCTGTATCAAAAGTGCGTTTCATGACTACAAAGATATTCATAGATAATCCTCCTTCAGTTTTTATAACAGAATCCAGTCAAGGGGGGAGTGAACTTCTTGTTCAAGGTGGCTCAATGCCCTTGAAGGGAAAAAAGATATGTTCAAGGGCATTGAGAAACGGTCTCGATACCCTTGAAGAGCAAAAAACGCTGCTCAAGGGAACCAATCATATTCGATACCCTTGAAGAGCAACAAATTCTTATTTTGTCACCATTCTAGAAATAACCAAGCGCTGTATTTCTTGTGTTCCTTCATAGATTTGCGTAATTTTTGCATCACGCATATATCTTTCTACTGGATATTCCTTCGTATATCCATAACCGCCAAAGATTTGAACCGCTTCGGTTGTTACTTTCATTGCGGTATCTCCGGCAAATAGCTTCGACATGGCCGATTCTTTTCCATATGGAAGACCTTGAGACTCAAGCCATGCAGCTTGGTAGGTTAATAGTCTTGCAGCTTCGACACTTGTTGCCATATCCGCAAGCTTAAAGCCAATACCTTGCTGCAGGGCAATTGGCTTGCCGAATTGAACGCGTTCTTTTGCATAAGCAGTCGCAGCATCAAGGGCACCTTGTGCAATTCCGAGGGCTTGGGCAGCGATTCCATTTCTTCCGCCATCCAGTGTCATCATCGCAATTTTGAAGCCTTCGCCTACTTGGCCTAATACGTTTTCGACAGGAACTTTACATTCTTCAAAAATAATTTCGGTTGTAGGTGATGAACGAATGCCCATCTTGTCTTCTTTTTTACCAACGGAGAAGCCAGGGAAGTCGCTCTCAACGATAAACCCTGTAATTCCTTTTGCTTTTTGAGAAGAATCGGTTGCAGCGAACACTACATAAATTTCAGCAGCGCCACCGTTAGTGATAAAGATTTTTGAACCGTTAAGTACGTAATGATCCCCTTCAAGGCGGGCAGTTGTTTTCATTCCGCTTGCATCAGAACCGCTTCCAGGCTCTGTTAATGCGTAAGCGCCGATTTTCTTGCCTTCCGCCATTGGGCGTAAATATTTTTGTTTTTGTTCTTCCGTTCCAAACTTGTAAACAGGCCATCCGGCAAGTGATGTATGGGCTGAAAGCATAACGCCGACAGAGGCGTCTACGCGGGATAATTCCTCAACAGCGATACAGTATGCCAAGTAATCGCTTCCAATTCCACCGTACTCTTCAGGCCATGGAATACCAGTTAAACCAAGGTCCGCAATTTGGTCAAAAATTGCACGGTCAAAATGTTGTTCCTCGTCCCGACTAGCAGCTGTTGGTTCGACTTCGTTTTTCGCAAAATCACGAACCATTTTTCGAATCATTTCATGTTCATCAGATAATTTAAAATGCATGTTTATCCCCCATTTGCATAAATTTTTCAATCCGATTCTATTAATGCAAGAAGTGTGCCAAAATCGAAGAATATTTAAAAAATTTTCTTTTTTCTTAAAAATAGCCGGGATAATAGGCTTTTTGATGATGTAAAATGTTTAGGAGAGTTAAAAAATCAGTAGCCATTCCAAAGCATGTTGTCAGGATTACCTTGCACTCTAGTTCAAAGTTCTTAAATACTGTACGGATTTCCTTACATTTGTAACGGAAATGTCACTTTTTTGTACAGGTTCTGAACATTTTTTTGCAAAAATCACAATTTTTCCATTCATTTCGACGAAATCTCCGTCAAAAAACTCCCTCATGCGTCATGCAAGGGGAGTTTTCTAGGTTATAAATCATATTTTTTCATTTTTTCATAGAGGGAGGTCCTGCTAATCCCAAGCAGTTTTGCGGTTTCCGATTTATTACCATCGGTCATCCTTAGACAGGCAGAAATGGTATTCCGCTCTGTTTCCTCAATGACTTCTGTCAAAGAGCGGATCGATAATTCCTCGTTGTATCCACCTGTAATTTCTTCTGGTAAATATTTTGGTGTAATGAATTCTTCTTCATCCAAAAGATTCAAAGCGCGCTCGATTACATTTTCCAGTTCACGAATGTTTCCCGGCCAAGAATAGTGGCATAGTAAATACATCGCCTGCTCTGTGATTCCGATCGCTTTTTTCTTCATCAGATTTTGGTATTTTTCAAAAAAATGATAAGCCAAAATTTTAATATCTTCATTTCGGTCTCTTAAAGAAGGAAGGGTAATTTGCATAACCTTCAACCGATAATACAGGTCCAATCTAAAATCCCTTTTGGCAACCATTTCAGTAAGGTTTCGATTTGTAGCAGCAATGATCCTGACATCAACAGGAATGGTTCCGGTGGCCCCGACCCGTTCCACTTCTTTCTCCTGCAGAACCCGTAGTAATTTTACCTGCATGTGCAAGGGCAGCTCGCCGATTTCATCGAGGAAAATCGTTCCGCCATCAGCTACTTCGAATTTTCCAATTTTCCCGCCTTTTTTTGCACCTGTGAAGGAACCTTCTTCATAGCCAAAAAGTTCCGATTCGATGAGATCAACAGGGATCGCTGCGCAGTTTACCTTGACGAAAGCCCCCATTGAACGGCGGCTGGCATTATGGATTGCCTGGGCAAACAATTCTTTGCCTGTTCCGCTTTCCCCTAAAATGAGGACATTGGAGTCACTTTTTCCCGCCTTTTTTGCATGATGCCTCACTTCCATAAAAGCCTTGCTTTTTCCGATTAAATGATCGAAAGTATAGTAGGCTTTATTTCTGGCACTGATAATCCCTTTACTTTTATTCAATTCGTTTGTCAGCGAACTGATCCGTTTCGATAAAGAAGTGAGCTGTTCTAAATTGTTAAAAATAACTTTCCCAATGGCACCAACTTTTTTCCCTTGTTTAATAACTGGTGAACGATTGGCGATGATATAGTCATCTTTAATTTTTTGCGGTTCCCCAATTTCGATATTGCCTGTTTTGGCGACAATATGCATTCTGGTATTTTCAATGACTTCCGTTACATGCTTTCCGATGGATTTTTCTTGATCGACGCCAAGAAAATCGGCAAAAGGCTTGGTCAAAATCTGAACGTACCCCTCTGGGTCAACAACAACCAAGCTTTCATCGGCCATTTCACTTAAATCCTGGTAGATCGTTTTTTCTGGAGCATCGGATTTTAGAACTTCCTTATTTGAAAAGAAGAAGAAGTAATACTGGTACTCCTCTTGAGAGACCATAACGACTTCTTTTCTCATAAATCCTTTGCGGCCTGATAATTTAATCGGTGTATTAACCGTTGGAACAAAGTTTTTATTAAGAAAAGGAGCGATTTCAAGCTTAAATTGCTCCATCGAAAAAGTTTCCGAAAGAAATCGGTTGCTCAGAATTACGTTTTTGTCATTTCTGGTTATGAGAACACCGAAAGGCAGCTCATCTAAAAGCGCCTTCAAAACCTCTGTTAGCACCACATTTACATTGGAAGCCATTCTATTTTCCCCCTTTTGAGAAGGCTAGAAATAAAAACGATTAGTGGGAATAACTAGCATTATCTCTCCTTCTACTTTATCAACTCCCCTTCAGGAGGTAAAGTAGGGATGAAAATAATATTCTGAATTAAGGGAAAAGTGAAAGGAGCTATTTGGATCGTAAACACTCACAAACAGCCCTTTTAAAAAAGGTTAATAGTAACTCGGATAGGTTGGCGGATTCCAGGTTTGAACACCATAATGGACGGGGTGTTGATAATTGGGAAGGATATGATAGTGATTTGGAGAGGGATGGTAGTTAGTTGGATAGTAGGGATGATGATAAGCAGGTTGATGATAGGATTGTTGTGGATTTACATGTTGATAGCCGGCATGCTGATTTGATTTTGGATGATGATAGCCAGCATGATTGCCGGGATTATGATGATTAGGATTATTACCATTTCCGGAAGATTGAGAACCATTTAATGTGTAGTGATTATACTGTGCGACACAAGCTCCTGATTGACCAGGATGTGGTCCAGTCGTAATAGTTTGAGTATGAGTCAATTGCCTCGCCTCTTTCAAACAGTTTTAGTTCATAGTATGATGAGAATTTATTTCTGCAACGACTAAAG
>JAUZQA010000114.1 GCA_030705665.1 Bacillota bacterium | reverse complement strand
TTTTCACTAAAACACCCCCGCGGTTTAGTAAAGAACCATCACCCAGTAGTAAATAATCTTCCTTGGATGGCTTTTTTCTATATAAACCAAATTAGGAATATCAACTTGTATACATACTTTTGCCCAAAATTATTTATTTATTCCCTTTAACATTCCTCGTCTGCATGGAGAGGAAATTGAAGCTTTATGTTTGTACCGATTCCTTGTTTACTATCTATTTGTATTTTCCCCTTCATGCTTTCAACAATACGAAATACAACCATCATTCCCAGTCCTGTCCCTTTAGCACCCTTTGTTGTAAAATAAGGCTCCCCAAGCCTGCTTTTTTGTTGTGCAGTCATCCCTGCACCTTCATCAGAAATCGTAATGTTTGCATTCGATTTATCCTTATGACAATGGATTGTAAGGGTTCCGCCAGATTGCATGGCTTCAATTCCATTTTTAATAATGTTAATAAGGACTTGCTGAAACATCCCTGGATTTCCATTAATTGAGCAGGAACATAAATTTGATACTATTTCCACATGGTTCATTTTTGCCAGTGGGTCAATAATCCTTAGCGCCTTTTCAATTTGAGTTTGAACCTTTAGAGGTTCAAAGTTTTCAGGTGAAGGCTTTGCAAACGTAAGATAATCGCGAATAATGCCTTCTGCATGGTCTAGTTCACTAGTGGCAATCGTTATGTAATCCTTGATATGATTCGGAATTTCCTTGGACTCTGACAACAATTGCAAGAATCCTCGAGTGGAAGTCAATGGATTGCGAATTTCATGCGAAATACTGGCAGCTAAATGACTGGCAACCTCCATTTTTTCCATTCGAACGAGTCTGCGAAAAACCATTTGCTGCTCTCTTATTGATTCGACCATATATCCAACGATGAACATGCCTATAGTTTGAATTCCAATATACGAAATAGAAATTGGAAGTGTAACTGGCAAATTGAATAATAATTTTACACCTGCTAAGGTCCAAAGTGACATAAGGATCATTAAAGATGTTGTAAGTACATTTTTCCACAACTTTGAGCATTCATTATACATGGTGCGGCATTTTAGGATAACGAAGTAAAATATAATTATATTCATAATCGCAAACCATGCATGCTCCGTTCCATTCGTTAAACGTAATCCAATAATTAAAATAACCATCCAGATTCTTGTAACTCTTCCAGCATATAAACACCCTAGAACAAACGGTACAAGACGCAAATCAAATATAATTCCGCCGGAAAATTTAAATGGAAATAACATGCAAAAGGATATGGAAAGTGTTAAGCAAAAAAACATGATTATTTTAGTTTGAGTTTGTTCAGGCTGCAGATGACTGATTCTAAATTGGAGAAAGAGTAATCCCACTAATATTACCAAAAGATTTACTAACAAATGCGAAGTACTTTCCATTAAAATGCCCCCACTACACAGTTGTTTTCATTATAAGTCATTATGATGGAAATGATAATAGAAAAAAGCGGACTTCAAAAATCCGCTTTTTTCTATTATTATTTATGATTTTTTAATTTTAGTTAATTCCTTATTTAAGGTATACATCATCTTTTCCGTGAACATCTCTTCAGCCATTGAAGCTAATACATCGATTGGCATCCCTTCTGCCATCGCAAACATCGGATGGTCCTCAGAAAATCCAACAAAATATTTCTCAATAACTTTCCTCGTTTCACTATTTTTCAAAAGTTCCCCTAGGGTACTCCGTGTGGAATAAACATCATCGGTGATTTCAATTTTTTCAATATCAATGTCATCTAATTCAGGCATCTGGAACCAGTTTGCAACCAAACCGCCCGTTTCTGCTTCAGGGGCAATATAACTTTCATTTGGCTCTGCCACTTTATTAAAGCTCGCACTGTCTTCGTAAATATCACCGTCTTTAGTTGCTACAGCCTTTACTTCATTTAACCCGCTTTGCAAATGGACGTTTTCAAAGATAAAAATATGATCATCGCTTGTTTTCGTTCCGGCCTTAGTACCATTAGCATAGAGAGTTACTTCATCACAGTTAGAATAGATTTTGATCTTAATTTGCTCATCAACCCGATCGACAAAACGTTTGCTGGTAATATGCACAAATTTTTCAGCAGACCAATTTGCTTTATACATATAAAAAGCATCCTTCTTAATTTTCCTGTCGTATGTTACCAGCCCTTTGTTGTTTCTCCCTTTTACGCCGCCCTCATCACGTATATTAGCGCCAAAATCAAACATATTCCAAACATAGGTTGCCCAAAGGTATGGCCGGGCAGCGAATATTTTCCAGACTGTTTCATGATATAGAGCATGGTATTCTTCAGAATAATCCTTCACCTTTGGATCATTATTATGGTACTGAAGAATTCCTTCTGCCCCGTATTCAGAGATCCCTAGTTTCACTTGCGGATTAGTTTGATGGAATTCATCAAGCCATGGGGCAAAGTCTTCCGTTTTTCCTTGATACCAACCGTAGTATTTGTTGTAGCCAACGATATCAGTCATATAGTTATATTCATCTTTATCACCGACAAACATGACGTTAGCCATTGTTGTTAACCTTGTAGGATCTTCTTTTTGGGTAAGCGCATTTAATTCTTTTACTAATCTTCTTACTTCCGGACGGTCCCCGCCAATTTGGATTTCATTTTGGATTCCCCAAAACATTATCGATGGATGATTAAAGTTTTGTCTGATTAATTCAATCATTTGCTGTTTCGCATTGATGCCTTCTATTTCAGTTTTGGACATAACCGAAATAAACGGGATTTCTGCCCAAACGACCATCCCTTCATGGTCGCACAAATCGTAAAATGTTTGGCTATGCTGATAGTGCGCCAAACGGATTGAAGTGGCGCCTACCTCTTTGATGATTGCTATATCTTCTCTATGTTCTTTTTCAGTAATTGCCCAGCCCATATCTTTTCTGTCTTGGTGTCTTGAAACTCCATGCAGCGGAAGATGTTCGCCATTTAACATGAAGCCTTTTTCAGCATCAACTTCGTAGTAGCGGACACCAAAAGGAATCGTAAGCTCATCGACAGTATCATTAAAGCTAACAAGAGAAACCTTTGCCTCATATAGATAAGGATTCTTTAAACCATTCCATAATGTTGGATTTTCGATGACAACTGGCACTTCGATAACTTTTGTTTCGCCTGCCGCAAGGTTAACTTCCTTTGCTGCATAGGCAACAACTTTGCCAGTTTGGTCAAGGATATCTGCCCAAAGTCTTACTTTTCTCTCTTCCCCATTGTCATTGACTATTCTCGATTTAATGGTCAATTGGGCCTGGTCGTTTGTAACATTTTCTTGAATGAGGTAAATTCCCTTTGAACCATAATCCATTAAGTCAAAATGAACATGATTGGAAATCACTAAATTAACGTCACGATAAATTCCGCCATAAAAAGTAAAATCCGCCATTTGTGGATATACATCCTCGAATACAGTGTTGTCCACTTTAACAGCAAGTGTATTCATTTTTCCAAATTCAATCACATCTGTTATATCAAAACGGAAAGTAGAGTAGCCGCCGCGGTGCTGTCCCAGATGCTTGTCATTTACATAAACGTCTGTGACGCTATTAGATCCGTTGAATTCAATAAATACTTTATTTCCTTCTGCTTGAGATGGAACCAGGATTTGTTTTCGATACCAGCAAGCACCTTTATAAAAATCAAAGCCATTTGCACCATCGATCGCATTCCATGTATGTGGAACATTGACTACTTCCCATTTTTCATCATTATAAGTTTGTTCCATCGCCTTTATTTCATCGTGGCGAATAAACTTCCATGTTTGATTTAAATTAATCGTTTTTCTCATGTGAATCAATCCTCCTGCTTGTTCCTATCGATGATGAAGTGTTATCAGTTCATCATTTCTATTCAAATTAATAAGATTATGCACTTTGGTTTGCTTTTCTTTTTTCTGCCAAGTCAGCGGTAAGCTGAAGGGCACGCTTCTTGCTTAATGGATATCCGAATGCAATAATCGCAAAAACTACAAACAAAGTTAGGGCTGGTACTAACGTTGCAAGAGAATGGATCCCATTAAGTGTTCTTGTTGCTTGTACATGAAGAGTCGGATTATAGCCAACAGATGCAATTGCGGCTCCTCCAAGACCACCGGCAATAGCCTGTCCCACCTTACGGGCAAATGAATAAAATGAATAAACCGTTCCGTCTTCTCGCAAACCAGTTAAATATTCATGGTAATCAACAAGGTCGGTAACAAAAGCCCAAATAATTAAGTTGAAGAGGGAATAACCAAAGACACCAATCGTACTAATTCCGATAAATGCTCCTACTGTTAAATTTGGCAAGAAGTATAAGATGAGATAGACAACTGCTCCAAGTAATAATCCGCTACTTGCAACCTCCTTCTTACCAAACTTAGCTACTAATGGTTTCACCATTGGCATGCCAATAAATGAACAAGCAGCAGTAATAAGTGCAACAATGCTCAAAGCTTTTGCGTTACCAAAATAGTCTTTATACAAATAGGTGTTTACTGTACCAATTAACATAAAGCCAACCAAGAAAATAAGTGCTGCGATAAAAAACATGATCAATGGTTTGTTTTTTCCAAAACCTTTAAAGGTTTTGAGTAAATTCCCTTTAGGTTTCTTCGTAACATCTTCCGTAATACGTTCAACTGACAAGTTATAGCATGCCATGTAACAGGCGATAGCCAAAGCACCAAAAATAATCGCACCCATTAAAAAGTGATTAGCGTCCGCTTTGTTATTGACAAACATAACCATTGGCCCAACAAAGTTAATGACTAATTGTGCTAAGACAGCACCCATCGCTCGCCAAGTTGATAATGTTGTACGTTCAACAGGATCTTGTGTAATAACAGAAGCCATTGAACCGTAAGGAATATTAACGGTGCTGTATAAAGTTCCCCAAAGGATATAAGTTACATATGCATATGCTGTATAAAATCCGTTTGACATACCAGGAATATGGACAAACATTAAAATACCAGAAATAACAAGTGGAAACGACATCCTAAAAATCCATGGTTTGAATTTTCCGTTTTTCCCTGCTTTTCTTGAGTCAACAAAGCGGCCCCATGTAATATCGGCAAATGCATCCCATAATCTTGCGACTAAGAAGAGGCCGCCGACCGCAGCAGGATTAAGATGAAATACATCTGTATAAAATACCATTAGGAATGACATAACAAGAATAAAGAAGAAATCGTTTCCAAAATCACCAAACATGTAACCAATTTTGTCTTTAAATCCAAATGGACGCATACGTTTTTCCCTCCGAATATTAAAATATGATCTAATAAGTTATCCAAACAACCCCATGTTCCACTTCAACAATTTGTTAGTGTATCCGCTTTCCTTGTAGTTAAAGGTGTTTCCTTTCTAGTAGGTTATACTAGTATACTAGCATCCTTGTATTAATTTTTCAACTAAAAAATGCAAACGGTAACAATTTGTTCAAAAAAAATCAAAAATTAATAGAAAAATAGTGCTGGAGCGGAAATCAACACCCTAATGTAACGGAGATTCTCGGAAAATATAACAGAGGCTGTTTTCATGAACAGCCTCTTCGAGCATCGCTTATTTAAGCATGAGATTATAATTTTGTTTGCCATTTATCGCACCAGACAAGTTCATTTGGCGTCCCTTTGAATTCAGATTCACCCATGATTTTATCTATTGTTTTCATGATTGTGATTTCATCATCGTTGTATGCATTGATATAACATTTTACCATTGGAACGTCTGTTAAATGTGTTGTAAAGTTCAATGATACGAAAACTGTTGGTACCTCTTGTACATACCAAGGTACTTCGTTGCTCATTGCCGTTTTCCATTTAATTCGGTAGTTATTTTCTGCTCCATAGCCGATTACATCAGCAAAAACGAGTGCAGCATCTACTTGATCACGATATTTTAGAGTTGAACCTTTAATACGGGTCGCACCATCGTTTACAGTTACTTCGAAGCCGCGACTTTCTAACTCGGCTGTGATAAAATCCAACGTCTTGGAATTGGCTGACATGATTCCTCCTTTTTCGCCTTCTAAGAAATAAAGACGAATACGTTTATGTGTTTCAGGACGAATAGGAAGCTGATCAAATGTATTTTTTACTAATGTAATCCCTTTTTCTGCTGCCTTTTTTGCACGGTTAATATGATCCTCACAGCCGACCACATCTAAGTCTTCTCTTGTGCGGAGCAATTTGCCTTCTTTTTGGGCTTTGTGTAAGCCTATAGCTGCTTTTAAGCCTAAGATTCTTTCTAATGCATCTTGAAGCCGCTCTTCAGTAATGACGCCATTTTTATAGCCATTTAACATAAAGTTGTAATCTTCATCGATATCGTTAAAGAATAAGAACATATCGCATCCTGCCGCAATTGCTTGGGGAACATAATCCTCACGGCGCATGGCTGAGGTCATTCCTAACATGTGTGTAGCATCTGTTAAAACTAATCCGTTGAAGTCTAATTTTCCCTTTAAAAGACCGTTTATTAATTCAGGTGCTAACGTAGCCGGAAGTATATCTTTGTCTTCTAATTCAGGGGCTAATTTCCTTTGGTATTCAGGTAAGGCAATATGACCAGCCATAATGGAATGGACACCATTTTCAATATGGTTACGGTATACTTTGCCATATGATTCTTCCCATTCTTCCACACTTAAATCATTTACACCCAGAACCAAATGCTGATCGCGTTCTTCAACACCATCCCCAGGCCAATGTTTGATACATACTCCGATATTGCTTTCTTTTAAACCGTTTATATATGAGTTTGTATGTTTAATAACCGTTTCAGCGTTTGTACCGTAAGCCCGGGTATTGACGATAGTGTTACGCCAGTTCTTAAGAATATCAACGCATGGATCAAAGTTCCAATTCACACCGATTGCCTGTTCTTCACGTCCGCTTACATAACCTGCATCGTAAGAGACCTGCTCATCCCCAGAAGCTTCACACATGGCAGCTTTTGCCACATATGTTCCATCATTCATTGCCCCATTGCCGCCTGCATCACAATTCGCTGCCACTAACAAAGGAACCTTTGAATGTGATTGTAAATCATTGATTAAATCTTGTACCTGTTCCGACGTACCGCCTTGGTAGCGGGCACCGCCGATATGGTATTTATTTAAGATATCTTGATTTGTAATTTCATTTCCGCTGAATGGGTCACCGCCAAAGAAGAACAAGTTAATGAACAATTGGCCAATTTTTTCTTCATCTGACATACCAGCAATCGTTTCTTTTACCCATATAATCTCATCTTCAGAAAGATTGTATGGCTTAGCTTTCAAATCAACTTTTGGCATCGGAATATTTTTAGCAATTTTTGGTGTCATGCCTTTTCTCTCCTCTCACATTTACTTGCTTAAATTTGCATTAAACTCATCAATTAACTGTTGTTGATAGTCGCCGCCAAAACTTCCATTAATAAACTTACCTAAGCTTTCCGTTCTAAAACGCTCCCAAGAGTATTTTTCTTTGCCCACAAGGATTGGATAATAAAAAACGCCATTATTGCCCGCAGCCTCTAAATCTCCAGGGGCATCGCCTACCATTAATACATGGGTATCATCAAAGCCGAATTTTTTCATTTGCTCAATACAATACGCTTTTGTACCAGCTTCCTGACCAAGCATCACATCCACATGGACAGAAAGTTCATGTCTTGTCCATTCGTCTAAAACAGCTGCACCGTTTGCGGAAGAAACAATGACAACATTAGTTGCAGCAATCGCAGCCTGCAAACCTTCCTTTGCTCCTTCAAATGGTTTATCCTCACCGGACATTTCTTCGATCGTTTTATTTACGGCATGGCTCCATTCCAAAGCCTGCTTTAATTGCTCATCGTTGGTTTTCTCAATTTCACTTTCTAACGCAGGATTTGACAGTTCTTTCGTAGTTTCTGTCCACTTTTTAAAAGACGAAATATCTGGCATCTCAATACCTTCTGCCTCTAATGCAGCAAAGGTTAGGACAACCCCTTTAAAACGATTGATTCCTCTTGTTTGCGTATAAAGATTGATATCGTTCCAAACTTCAAGAAACCGATCTTTAATATGATGAAGATTCCAGACATTTACTGCTTGAGGGCCAAAGGCCTTTCTATGTTTCACTTCCATCGTATCCATTACACAGCCATCAGAATCGACACAAACTAAAAATTCTTTTGATTTCTTAAAATCTTCTATTTTAGTTTTCATAGATGTTCCTCCTTGATAAAAGTCCATTAAAATTGGTACTGCCAGTTCTTTTGGGAATTAACAGTACCATCATCGATCAGTATTAATTTTTCTTATACACCTGCATAGGAAGAAAATCCGCCATCGATTGGAAGAACTACACCAGTTATGAAGCTTGCAGCTTCTTCACTTGCTAAGAACAATAAGCCGCCAATAAGCTCTTCTGGCTCACCAAATCGATCCATTGGTGTGCTGCCAAGAATTTTTCCGGTTCTGGCAGTTGGAGTTCCGTCTTCATTGAATAATAATTTTTCATTTTGTTTTGTTACTAGAAATCCAGGAGCAATTGCATTTACACGAATACCTGCTTTTGCAAAATAAACGGCAAGCCATTGTGTAAAGTTGCTAATTGCAGCTTTGGCACCGCTATAGGCAGGGATCTTCGTTAATGGTGTGTAGGCATTCATAGATGAAACATTGATAATGGTGCTTCCTTTTTTCCCAACCATTCCTTTAGCAAATACTTGAGAAGGCAGTAATGTTCCTAAGAAGTTTAAATCAAATACGAATCCTACACCTTTAGGGTCAAGCTCAAAGAATGTTTTTAATTCAGGGTTGTTTTTCACTTCTTCTGCATTATAGAACTCATCGTCTGTAGTACCGCGAGGGTTATTTCCGCCGGCACCGTTTAGAAGAATATCACATGCTCCAAGCTCTTTTTCGACGATTTCTTTTGCTTTTTCAAGTGCTTCTCGATCTAATACATTTGCAGCTACGCCAATAGCTTGTCCGCCTGCTTCTTTAATCTCATTAGCCACCCGATCAGCTGGCTCTTGATTTAGGTCAAGAATGGCAACCTTTGCTCCGCATTCTGCTAAAGCCTTCGCAAAATATGATCCTAGTACGCCACCGCCGCCAGTTACAACTGCTACTTTATTCGTTAAATCAACTTTAAATGGAACTGTCATTTTATTTTCCTCCTCAGGTTATTAACGTTTTCTATTTTTCTGCTCTGCTTCCCATAGTCCGTTCAGATATGTGGCACCTAATGCTCTGTCGTATAATCCGTATCCTGGTTTTCCAGTTTCTCCCCAAATCATACGGCCATGGTCAGGACGGATTGGTCCAGTATAATCAAAATCAGCCATGGCACGGATTACTTCATACATATCAATGGAACCGGCTGCTGACAGGTGTCCTGATTCCTGAAAGGATCTTCCGCCTGTATGCTTAACATTACGGGCATGTACAAAGTGAACACGGCCTTTCTTTCCAAAATAGCGCAGCATTTCCGGGAAATCGTTCTTTGGATCTGAACCCAGAGAACCACTGCACATTGTTAAGCCGTTATTAGGG
>JAUZQA010000113.1 GCA_030705665.1 Bacillota bacterium | reverse complement strand
TTTGCCAATTCAACGGATGTCTTATAAGCAGTGGTTGCGATCGTTTCAAATACTTGATCGACAAGCTTGTTACCTACTTCTGAACCATACTCAGTTTCACAATAGATGAGTAGGTCATGAAGTCCCATAACCCCTAGACCAACACGACGCTCGCCTAAGGCCTGCTTTTTATTTTCTTCAAGGAAGTATGGAGTAGCATTAATAACGTTATCCTGCATCCGTACTCCGACTTCTACAGTTTGCTTTAATTTTTCGAAATTCACCGTCTTCGTATCTTTATCTGCCATTTCTGCAAGGTTCACAGCAGCAAGGTTACAAACGGAAAATGGTGCAAGTGGTTGTTCCAGTAATTTGTTATCCTAAAGGCTTTTTATCCTCTAGTTCTAACGGTTCACTTCCCGTTAGCTCAGCATAGCTTTTCATTACACATTCTTTCATAAACTTGATTAATTCTTTTCTTCCACGATCTTCTCCAAAAATGGCTTTTGAAATAACTCTAAAGTCCTTTACCCCATATTCCTTTTGTATATCATCAATTAATGGAGCAATTGTAGTCTTTATTTTGTTAAAAGGTGTTCCAGATACGATATCTTTATTTTCAATTGACCACTTTATAATATAGTCCTTTATGCTTTTGTGTGTGGAGTTTCGCATTTCCACATATCGGTTTGTTGCATTTATGATAGCAACTTTTCCGGCACATGATTGACTACAATATTTTTGTGTTGAAGTTACTAATACTTCGAACTCTGCCATACATTCTGCGCATTTTCTTTTTTCTCTTGGTGTCCTAATGTAACCTTTTTTTATTCCACTCTTCTTTAATCCTTCAAGCATTCGTTGTCTGGCTAAACTATCAGAAGCCCATAATTGTTTTGTATGCTCGCCAATTCTCTTTTTGGCATTTTCACTATGCTTGAGGTTATAATGACCATTCAACTCTCCATGAGCTGCTTTATGAATGGTTGTATTTTTAGAATTTATCCATTCTGTGAGAGTGGAAGTCAAGGAAAATGGTAAGGATTCATAAAGTATTAGTAATTCTTCATATGAAATAAGGTCACACTCGATGTCGTATCTTTCATTAATTATTTTTAAAGCCTTTTTAGCCTCAATTTTTGCATCCTTGTTTCTGGACTTTATTTCAATTATTTTTTTTAGATTGCCAAATTGATCGTAAAAAAAGAAATCAGGTTTATAAAGTTTGTACCCTATATCAAAAGTATTGTCTTCATAACTCCATGGTATTGAATGATAATCAAGATATTTTGCGTATGCATATTCGTAGGAGCTTCTCAAATAGTACCCTTTATAGAAACCAGCATACCCTCGATTCATTAATATCACCCCAACACCATCTTAATATAAAGAAGATTACTTTATCGACTTTTTAGGGTGTGTAATGCTGCGGCCTCGTGGATGGATTATATTCTCTTTTGAGGTTCACCATCTATGCGTTGCCCCTGACTGAACTTTTAGGTTCAGCCTTCGGTTCGGATTCCCATCGCAGGGTTCCCGCTTTATTCCGCAGTTTTTAACGTGAGGCAAATTAAGCCACTTTACCACACGGATTTGTTGCAACTACTCTTTGTCCATAAGCTTTAGCATTTGTCATGTCGTTCGCATTATCGATAAAGAAAATGCCAGGTTCTGCAGAGTAGGTCGCACAAATATTAATTAAGTTCCACAGTTCTTTCGCGCGAATCTTTTTGTACACTCGCACTTTGTGTCCTAGTTTTTCCCACTCACGAACGTCGCCATATTTATGCCATTCTTCGTTGTAGATTTTCATTTCTTCTTCGTTGTAGATCTCAACATATGGGAATCGCAATTCATATTCAGCATCATTTTCAACTGCATCCATAAATTCCTTTGTCAAACAAACAGAAATGTTTGCGCCTGTTAGAAATTCAGAATTGTGAACGGAATAATTTCCGCCTTCTGCAAGTTTTTCTTCAGCCGCCGCTATGATTTCTTCACTGAAACCGCCGAACCCTGGAATATCTTTGTATCTGACAATACCTTGATACATATCTTTTTCTTGCTGGGTCAATGGAGTGAATTTTAATTTATCTTTTGCAAGCTTTTTAATAGTCTCATCGCTCGTATTTTCAATTAAGAATCGAAGAATTCTCGGATTTTGCATCTTAGAGATAATGAATTCAATAATGTCTGGATGCCAGTCCGAAAGCATGATCATCTGGGCACCTCTGCGCGACCCACCTTGCTCAACTAAATGTGTCAGCTTCGCAATGTCATCAAGCCATGAAACAGAACCAGATGATTTTCCATTTACGCCTCTTGCCAGCGTATTTCGAGGACGCAATGTTGAACCATTCGTTCCGACCCCGCCGCCTCGGCTCATGATTTCCATAACCTGTTTACGGTGATCTGAAATACCTTCGCGAGAATCTGCCACAAACGGCATAACATAACAGTTAAAGTACGTAACATCCGTTTCAGCACCAGCACCATAGAGAACACGGCCCGCAGGGATAAAGTTCAAGTTTACAAGTTCCTGATAAAACTTCTCAAACCATTCCTGACGCTTTTCTTCTGTTTCCTCAACAGCAGCTAGCCCAGTTGCATTCCGTTTGGCAATCTGCTCATAAAAAATCTCCAGGGGCTTTTCAATAACATCCAAAGAACGAATGATGATACCATCCACAGCTTCTTCAGGCTCAAGTACTCCTCTGAACTCTTCTTCAACTACGACAGTTGCTTTTTTCTTCTCCCAGTCAATTTCCATAATGTAGCCTAGACCACGTGCAGGGAATTTAGGATCTTCTTTTATAGTTAAAACGACGAAGTCACCTTGTGTGAGCGTAATTTTTTCTGTGTCCTTAAACGTATAACGGTCCAGCATAACCAAACGCGATACACCCTTATGGGTAATTTTCATATCTGGGGTGATCGGGTGTACTTGAGGAAAAAGATGAATATCCTCGTTTAGTCTGTCAACATCAATATTCAGTTTTGGTCTAAAAACAACTGACATGGGAACAACTCCTTCAAAAATGTCTTTCACAAATGCTCTATTCTAGTTAGTTCATTGCTAGATCTAGTTGTAAATTGAATATCTTTACGTTACCACATGAAATTATAAAACACAATCAAAAAATCTATATATAGTGCTAGAAATATTTTCGACACCACCATATATTGTATTTACAGCAAAGAATAAAAAATTTGTCAAACTTAAAATAAACTAGATTTTGAAGAAAACCTAAGATTTCGACCGCTTTTCTTCAGAAAATCACAAATTTCAACAAAATCCACTACTTGCACTTTTATATGACTAGGCATATGTAAGGGGTGGTTTAATAGGTACTTGGTTCTCTACCTTCCATTTTTTCAAAAAAAGAAAAGGCCGCATTCGCAGCGGCTTGTCCCTCACCTTTTAAAATTCCACTCATCTGATTCATATCTATCTTTAGCAAGTTTATTTACATAAGCTAATTCTTCTTCTGTTAACTGATATGGTTGCAATTCTACATTTAATCCCTCTGCAAAGCCTCGGTAAAAAGCATCCATGGCCTCTTCAAGTGTGATTCGCCTTGGGCTGATTTCATTAATGGCAACAGCTTTATTTTTAAAAGCTTTCCTCATCCGCTCCTTCACACGCTCATTAGGGTATTTAAATAAGCTGAATAACTTATCTTCGTCTAAATCTAAAAGGATCGAACCATGCTGCAGGATTACGCCCTTTTGCCTTGTTTGAGCGCTGCCTGCAACCTTACGTCCTTCGACAACAAGCTCATACCAGCTTGGGGCATCAAAGCAGACAGCAGAACGGGGAGATTTCAATGCTTCTCTTTCTTCCTTCGTTTTTGGGATAGCAAAATAAGCCTCAAGACCCAAATGATGAAATCCTTTTAGGATTCCTTCTGAGATCACTCGATATGCCTCAGTGACTGTTTTAGGCATTTCCGGATGCTCTTCCGAAACGATGACGCTATATGTAAGCTCATGCTCATGAAGAACCCCCCTGCCGCCAGTTGGCCTTCTTACAAAGCCTAATCCATATTTTTTTACTGCTTCTAAATCAATTTCCTTGTCAACCTTTTGAAAATAGCCGATTGAAAGTGTGGGGGGATTCCAGCCATAAAAACGAATGACGGGAGGAAATTTACCTTCACTATGCCAATTAAGCAACGCTTCATCTAAAGCCATATTAAAAGCCGGGGAACCGTTTCCGGAATCTATAAAACGCCAAATTTCTTTATCCATACTATAAACCTCGTTTTTATATTGTTTATTGTAGTCCTAAATTAGTCTATCAAAATAAGATAAAAAAACAAAGAAACCTGTTTTGGTATAATTTTTTTAGTCTTGCATAAAAGAATTTTTGTGAACAACCTTTACCATTAATGATAGGACTTATATAATTAATTCTGTCTGATGCAGCAAAGCTTTGAAAGGAGTAAGAAAAATTGAGTACACTTTATTCATTAATCGTTATGATCGTAGTCGTAGCTGCCTATTATGGTGGTTCCTGGCTTTATCAGCGAAAAGTAGTTAAAACGGTTACAGAAGAGGAATTTCGTGCTGGCTATCGAAAAGCACAGCTTATTGATGTACGTGAACCAAATGAATTCGAAGCAGGACATATTTTAGGTGCCCGTAATATTCCGCTTACACAAATGAGAATGCGCATGAAGGAAATTCGTCCTGATCTTCCTGTTTATTTATATTGCCAAAGTGGCATGCGCAGCGGTCGTGCCGCAACACAGCTATATCGTAAAGGCTATAGAGACCTTACCCATCTAAAAGGTGGCTTTAAAGGCTGGACAGGCAAAGTAAAAACGAAAAAGTAACTAGTAAAAAGAGCTGATTCTCCGAATCAGCTCTTTTATTACCCTATTAACTATTTTGATAACGCAGAATCGGTTTACGGGCCGCTGTCGTTTCATCCAATCGGCCAACAACTGTTGTATGTGGTGCTTCCTGGACAATTTCCGGGTTTTCCTCTGCTTCCATAGCAATTTGGATCATCGTATCAATAAAGGAGTCCAGTGTTTCCTTCGATTCTGTTTCTGTTGGTTCAATCATGATGCATTCTTCCACATTTAATGGGAAGTAAATGGTTGGCGGATGGTAGCCAAAATCAAGGAGACGTTTGGCGATATCTAGGGTACGGACACCTAACTTTTTCTGACGTCTGCCGCTCAACACAAATTCATGCTTGCAATGGCGGTCAAATGGAAGATCATAATGCTCGGCAAGTCTTCTCATCATATAATTTGCGTTTAACACAGCATATTCCGTTACCGCTTTTAGCCCATCAGGTCCCATTGAGCGGATGTACGTATAGGCTCGTACATTAATTCCAAAATTACCATAGTAGGGCTTAACCCGGCCAATTGATTGCGGACGATCATAATCAAGAACATATTCTTCCCCTTGCTTGGTGATAATTGGCTTTGGAAGAAATGGGATTAAATCAGTTTTTACACCTACCGGGCCTGAGCCTGGTCCGCCGCCGCCATGCGGGCCTGTAAAGGTTTTGTGTAAATTTAAATGAACAACATCAAATCCCATATCTCCGGGGCGAGCTTTTGACAGAACAGCATTCAAATTCGCACCGTCATAATAAACTTTTCCTCCTGCCGCATGAACAATTTCGGCCACTTCCACTATATTTTCCTCAAATAATCCGAGTGTGTTTGGATTGGTTAACATTAAGGCAGCAGTATCTTCGCCAGCTACAAGTTTCAAATCTTCCAGATCAATTAGACCATTTTCATTCGATTTTACTGTGACGATTTCTAGGCCGGCTACTGTTGCGGAAGCAGGGTTTGTGCCATGAGCAGAATCAGGAATAATGACCTTATTACGATTTGTATCACCATTTGCTTCATGGTAGGCGCGGATTAGCATTAGTCCAGTCCATTCCCCATGCGCACCTGCCGCAGGCTGTAAAGTGACTTCATCCATCCCAGTAATCTCAACTAAATGCTGCTGCAGATCATACATCAGCTCGAGTGCTCCTTGAACAGAACTTTCATCCTGAAGCGGATGTATATGAGCAAAACCATTATAGCGGGCCACATTCTCGTTCATTTTTGGATTATATTTCATTGTACAAGATCCTAGTGGATAAAATCCTGAATCCACACCATGATTTCTTCTGGATAAAGCCGTATAATGACGCATGATATCGAGCTCTGATACTTCAGGAAGCTGAGCATCTTCATCACGAAGATACCCTTCAGGCAGCAGCGATTTTATATCCATTTCTGGTACATCCATTTCGGGAAGACTATAGCCGACACGTCCTGAAGTACTGCATTCAAAAATAAGCGGTTGATCTTGATTATGCATGTAAATCCCCCAATTCTTTCACGAGAGTATCAATTTCTTCCCTTGTTCGAAGCTCTGTTACACATATGAGCATGTGGCCCGCTAATTCAGGATAATTGCGACTCAAATCATATCCGCCAATAATCCCTTGTTGCAGCAGTTGGCGATTTATTTCTTTAATCGGTTTATTAACCTTCACAACAAATTCATTAAACGATGGTCCTTCAAAAATAATTTCGAATCCGTTCACTTTAAAAGCAGTTTTTGCATAATGAGCTTTTTGTAAATTTGCCGTAGCCATTTCTTTAACACCTTGTTTTCCTAGTGCTGTCATTGCCACAGATGCTGCTAGAGCGTTTAAGGCTTGGTTGGAACAAATATTAGAGGTAGCTTTATCGCGGCGGATGTGCTGTTCCCTTGCCTGTAGTGTTAAAACAAAACCGCGTCTTCCTTGATCATCCATTGTCTGCCCAACAAGGCGGCCTGGAATTTTGCGCATCAGTTTACTAGTAACAGCAAAGAAGCCGCAATGCGGTCCGCCAAAGGCAGTTGGAATTCCAAATGGTTGCGCATCACCGACAACAATATCGGCCCCAAACTTACCCGGAGGTGTAAGGATGCCTAAAGATAATGGATTGCTGGAAACAACGAACAATGATTTATGGTCATGAGCAATTTCTTCAATTTCTTTTAATGGCTCAATCTGTCCAAAAAAATTCGGATATTGTACAATCACAGCAGCTACCTCATCATTTACCATGCCTTTGAGCGCTTCTACATCTGTTACACCGCCGTTAGCAGCAACTTCTATTAGTTCAATGCGCTGCCCCTTAGCGTATGTTTTGACAACTTCACGGGTTTCAGGGTGAACAGCGTTGGAGATGATAATTTTTTTCCTTTTGGTATGTCCCGCACTTAACATCGCTGCCTCAGCTAATGCTGTTCCACCATCGTACATCGATGAGTTTGCCACATCCATGCCCGTCAATTCACAAATCATGGTTTGAAATTCAAAGATCGCTTGAAGCTCTCCCTGGGAAATTTCAGGCTGATAAGGTGTGTAGGCTGTGTAAAATTCGGAACGGCTTAAAACATGATCAACAATCACAGGTATATAATGGTCATATACTCCCGCACCCAAAAAGGATACGTTTTTCTTAAGATCAGCATTTTTTTCAGCCATTCTTGCAAGTTCCTTCATTAAAGAGGACTCTGGTTTTGCCGGCTTGATATTGTATTCGCCTTTAAATCTTACTTTTTCTGGAATATCATTAAAAAGCTCGTCAATCGAAGATACACCGATCTTCTCAAGCATTGCTTTTTTATCTTCCTTAGTCATAGGTAAATAACGATGTTGGTTCATTCCCTTTGCTCCTTCCCTTATTTCGTTCTTTTATAGAATGGTGTCGAAATAACTTTAGCTTTTAGTCTCTTCCCGCGGATTTCAACTTCAACTTCCTGATCAAGCTGTGAATATTCCGTTTTAATCAGTGCAAGACCAATATTTTTCTTTAAGGTTGGGGATTGAGTTCCAGTTGTGACTTCACCAATTTGTTGATCCCCAGAAAAGACCAAATAACCGTGGCGAGGAATTCCGCGCTCGATCATTTCAATTCCAACAAGTTTTCTAGTAAGCCCTTCTGTTTTTTGCTTTAATAATGCTTCTTTACCAATGAAATTCGCAGACTTGTTTAATTTAACGGCAAAACCAATTCCTGCCTCAAGCGGTGAAATATCCTGTGATAATTCCTGACCATAGAGGGCTAAAGTTGCTTCAAAGCGCAGAGTATCCCTCGCACCTAGACCACAGGGAAGAACCCCTTCACTTTCTCCAGCCGTAAGAATTTCTTTCCAAAGCAGTGTGGCAACTTCAGCATCACAATAGATTTCAAAGCCATCTTCACCTGTGTAACCAGTTCGGGAGATAAGTGTTTTTTGACCACAAATATCTACACTTTGTTGAAACTTAAATATGCCAATCCCGCTTAAATCCATCCCAGTGAGTTTTTGGAGGACTCCTGCAGCTGCTGGCCCCTGCAGTGCCAATTGCGCGGTTTTTTCAGAAAGATTTTGAAGCTGAACGTCGCCTTCTACATGTTGAACAAGCCACCCGAAGTCCTTTTCAATATTCGAAGCGTTGATGACAAGAAGATAATGGTGATCCTCCAGTTTGTAGATTAGTAAATCATCGACTGTACCACCATTTTCATAACACATCGCCGTATATTGGGCCCCGCCTGTTTGCAGCTTTGCCACATCATTCGTAACCATTTTTTGCAAATAACTTAAACTATCTTTTCCTCTAACCTCGACTTCTCCCATATGGGATACGTCAAAAAGCCCCGCTCTTGTTCTAACGGCCTCATGTTCCTCTTTTATGCTGGAAAATTGGACAGGTAATTCCCAGCCCCCGAAGTCGATTGTTTTTCCGCCGTATTCCTTGTAGATCACAAAAAGTGGTGTTCGTTTCAATTCAGTCATTCAAAATCCCCCTTTTTTCGACTTATTTTGCCCACTAAAAAAGGACAGAAACCTCCCTTTTTAAAAAAGTAGGTCTCTGTCCTTGCACCTGAAAGTTTAACCAAAATGGCTTTCCCCTTTGGTGGCTGCATGACTAATGAAGCACTCTCCAGAGCTGCGTCAAACAAGAGTTCTTTTGCCTGAGAGATTCACAGTCTGTACTGCTTGCTCCTTCGGCGCTACATACAATCTTGTAGTCTCTCCCCTTGTTATCATCCGCATTTATAAAATTTAGCGAATTGGTCATACTAAAACAAACTCTAAAGATTTTACGTAATTAAAAATATTTCAAACTTTCAAAGCTACTTTCATCCTACATGAAAATGCTTACTTGAGCAATAAATTTTTATATAAAAGGAGTTAATACGATGTCGGTCCAAATTGATTTTGATTCCTCCTGGCAGGATGGTTTACTGCATAGAATTGACCACGATGGACCATGGGGAAATTGGGAACTTTTTAAACTTGCAGTGAACATTGAAAGGCATTTAGTCATTCCTGAATTTGAGGGCCTCCAAGCCCCTAAGCATCTTCCAAATCTAACTCCGCTTCCCCATCAGCTTGAAACGGCAAAGCAAGTGATCGAAAATATGAATGGCAAAGCCATTCTTGCAGATGAAGTTGGACTAGGAAAAACTATTGAAGCCGGGTTAATTTTAAAAGAGTACATGATACGCGGACTAGTCAAAAAGGTACTGATTCTTGTTCCGGCGTCGCTTGTTACCCAGTGGGCATCAGAATTAAATTCAAAATTCTTCATTCCCGCCGTTACACAGCGAAAAAGCTATGTTTGGGAACAA
>JAUZQA010000112.1 GCA_030705665.1 Bacillota bacterium | reverse complement strand
CATAAAATGTAGCAGTGTTTACCTGATATTGCATAAGGAGAGAACTTTCTTTTCCACAATCGCGCCCGATTGTTGAAGAACAGTATATTGCCATAATTTGATTACAATATTTAATTTGTGATACGGTTCAGCGCTATTAATGTAAAATTATCTCCTCCACAATCTGGCCCTAAACATAAAGAAAGATCACAATTCATGCTACAGAATTGCGCCCGATTGTTGAATAACGTAAGTATGAAATTTGGAAATATAACTTTATTAACTCACTCATAAATTCAAAAGATTTAGCAAATCTTCAATTCAGTTTATTATTCCATTAACTAATTGGGAGCCTGAGTTAAAGAAATGGGGTTGTCTCAACAACAGCCCCATTTCTTTTTATGCTGATATAAAATTGCTAAACAAATTTAAAAGGCAATAAATCATTCATTTACTGCTTCTTCAGTTTCTTTTTCCAAATAAAGTACCTCGGCATTTTCATCATAAGAAATGAGCTCCGCATATCTTCCCCAGTCGATTAATATATCCAGTTGATGCTCAGCTTCCTCGGCCCCAAAGTGCTTCTCGAAAATTTCAACGAAAAATTCCCGTTCCATTTTATTGTTTGATTTATTTTGCAAAATCCATACGATTTTTTCCATTATCGGAACATACTTTAGTAATTGATCCTTAAATAATATTTTTCGTTCTAGTACGCTTGCGTCCGCAAAGTGATGACCAATTTCAGTCAAATCAATATCACCTTGCTGGATGGTAGCGAACCGAAGCAGTTGGGCAGCTTCAACAATTGGAAGAAAGTCTTCTAGGTCAAGGCTTAATTGATCAGCTAGTTTGTATAAGTCAAATTTCTTTCCAAGGTCATCAACCAATTCAATGAAACCAGTGAGAGCACCTGCTGGGACTTCCTGTACTTTTTCAAGCTTCTTTTTCTGTACTTCTTCAACCTCAACAGGTTTTATTTCACGTTTTGTTAAAATAGAATAAATGCGATCCACAAGTGATGTAAATTTGGGCTCTTGCTTATCCCGCCAATGTGGCATTGTAATCGGTATATCAGAGATAACACGAGCAGGGTCCCGTGATAAAACAATGGCTCGATCTGACATATAGACAGCTTCCTCGATGCTGTGTGTAACCGAGATAATGCTTTTCGTAGGGATTTTTTTCTCCGTCCATAACTCAAGTAAATCACGTTTTAGGTTTTCTGCAGTTAATACATCCAGGGCTGAAAAGGGTTCATCCATAAGAAGGATGTCTGGTTCCATAACGAGTGCACGTCCGATTCCTACACGTTGACGCATACCCCCAGATAGCTCTTTCGGATAAGCTCCTTCAAATCCATCTAGACCTATCATATCAATTACAGAAAGAGCTTTTCTCATTTTGTCTGCTTCCCTTAATGATTTGTTCTCCAGGCCAAGTTTTACATTATCTAAAACTGTAAGCCATGGGAATAGAGCAAATGACTGAAATACCATTCCAACACCAGGATTAGTCCCAACTATTGGCGTTCCATTGTACAAAACTTGCCCCTGAGACGGGGAAACGAGACCAGCAATAATTCTAAGGAGCGTGGATTTTCCTGAACCTGATGGACCGAGTATGGAAACAAACTCTCCTTCATTAATGTTTAGATTAATGTCCTCTAATATCGTTACTTTACCTTGTGAAGGCAATTCATATCTTTTGCTAATGTTCTTTAATTGAATAAGTGTATTTTCCATGACTCCCACCTCAATCCAAATGGTATTTCTTTTGAGCAAGATCGTACAGCCTACGCCATAAAAGCCGATTTATGATAACAACTAATAAACACATCACAATGATTCCCCAAATGATCTCAGCCCAGTTTCCTTTTGTCGTTGCCTGTGCAATATACGCACCTAAACCAGAGGCCTGCAATGTATTAGTTTTCCAAGATACAATTTCAGAAACGATACTTGCATTCCACGCTCCACCACTTGCCGTTATACATCCTGTAATAAGAAATGGGAAAACAGAAGGGAGAATAAGTGTTCTCCATGTCTGCCAGCGTGTTAATTTTAGAATAGAACTTGCTTCTTTAAGGTCAGATGGAATTGCCATAGCCCCAGCAATAACGTTAAAAAGCACATACCATTGGGTGCCCAACATCATTAAAGGGATTGCACCAATCTGCATTGAGATATTTAACTTTAGGTAAAGAATGGTGATAACAGGGAATGCCATATTGGCTGGGAACGAAGCCAAAACCTGAACAATTGGTTGAGCAATTCTTGATAATCGTGGATTCGTGCCAATAAAGACTCCAACAGGCAGTGTCCAAATAACTGCCAATAAGGTGGAGATAAACACGCGTAAAGCAGTAAGCAGCCCAAGAACAACTACATGTGTTAATTCCGCCCAACTTAACCTGGAAACTAACATTATCCCTTCGTAAATATATTTACAAACCACAGCTGCCACTAAAACAACTAGCAGCCATTTGATTATATTTTTACCAGAGCTTGGTATTTCAGGAAATGTCCTTTGTGAACTTCTTTTAAAGACAATAAACCAATCGTGAAACACTCTTCGAAGATTCTGGCTTAAGTATTGAACAAATCTAGCTCTTCGTATGATGTTAAATACCCATGAAGTCGGAACTTCACTAGATTCAGTAAGCTCTATTTTGAATTTTTGACTCCACGCAATAATTGGCCTCCAAAATAACTGATCTACTACAATAATTAATATAATCATCGTTATAATTGAGTAAATAATCGCATTAATATTTCCTTGATCAGCAGCTAAGGCCATGTAGGAACCAATGCCAGGTAAGTGAATATTTTGGTTTAAGACGCTAATGGATTCACTAGCAGCAAGGAAGAACCAACCCCCACCAAAAGACATCATGCTGTTCCAAACCAAGCCAATCATAGAAAATGGGACTTCTAATTTTTTAAACCGATTCCAATCACCTAACCGATTCATTTTTGTTGCTTCATCTAATTCCCGTGGGATTGTTTTTATCGAATGATAAAAACTAAACGTCATATTCCAAACCTGTCCTGTAAAAATCGCAAAAATAGATGCACATTCTACACCTAGCAAGCTCCCTGGAAACAACGCCATAAAAGCAAGAACCGTTGCCGATAGAAACCCAAGAACAGGTACAGATTGCAAAATATCGATGGCAGGAATCATGACTTTTTCAGCAGTTTTGCTATACGCTGCAATACGGCCATAAATAAATGTGAAAATTAGTGAGGCCGTAAATGCGATAAACATTCGGAGCAACGATCGCCCTGCATAATAGGGAAGCCATATTGGATTAAGGCTAATCTTAGGCTGCTGAACTGCCGAAAAAGGAACCTCCATACCCGATCCCAACTTCGCTGCTGCATATAAAATGGCTAATAATAAGAATATGACAATAATATCTGCCCATCCGAATTTACTTTTTTGTTTGATATTTGAGAAATTATTAAGTCGCACAGTGAACAGCCCCTCTTTAATAGCAAAATAAAAACTCCTGCAAATGAGCAGGAGAGTACGGTTGTCATTCATTTAAAAAGGGTTAGGGAAATTAATTCAGTCTAAGACATTATAAGTACTGACTGAAAAAAGACAGACCTAATCCATGGTAAAGGAATTTTGTACATCCTACTTATTAAAAATAATGATTTATTAAATAAACAACACGTGTGACTACTACCACTGTCCATTTTCAGTTTCCCCTCCTTAATATGCAAATATAAAAAGCCCCTTAGGAAAATTCTAGGGGGCATTAGTCCATAGCAAAATAAACAGATTCCCCCAAGTTGAGTTTTGGCACTATACAACGTAAAGGGAATCCCTTAGCCACATTAAGAAGAGCCTTAATCCGACAATTCCTGTTCTACCCCTTGGCATCTTTCGATATTTCGGGGCAGTAGCCTGTGTTTGTATAGGAGCCTCACCTAACGAGGACACTTTTATTAATCCAAGTGAATACTAACGCTGAAAAATAGGTTTGTCAATTACTTTTTAAATTGTTGATATAATTAATATTAATTTAAAAGAAGCCATTTTTACAGCTCTTCGCATTTTTAAATCTTCGGCAATCTGGCCCTTAACATAAAGAAAGAGCACAATTCTTATTGTAGAAACTCGCCCGTTAGCTGAAGAACGAATCCCTTTTTATTTCAGTTATTTTTGGTTCATCATAAGAAATAACATCAATAATATGGTCTAAAGAAGCAAATTCATAATGTACATAGGTATCTTCAGGAAATATATCGGTAGAAATTGTTCCTATATTAATAAAATCTAAATACCTTGATTTCTTAAAAATTCGAAAAGAATGTCCTTCAAAGATTTCATAGTCGTCTAAAACTGTAAATGACTCATTAGTAACGGTATAGGCTACATATGAATCAAAATCTATTTGTAGTATTGGCAAATCTTCATCAACTTCAATGGGGAATGCGTCTCTTATAAAATGTTCACCAATCTTAATATACTCACTCAGACTTGTTCAGAATATTGTTGATAGCCTTCCTACTTAGCCCAATAATAAAAGACCCTAAGGAATGTTCCCTAGAGCCGTTTTATAGATATGCGAACTATTATTTAACAGCTTCCTTTAATTCCTTGCCTGGTTTAAAAGCTGGAATTTTAGAAGCTTGGATCTGAATTTCCTCTCCTGTTTGTGGGTTACGACCGGTTCGAGCTGCACGTTCACGTACCTCAAATGTTCCAAATCCAATTAACTGGATTTTTTCTTCCTTTGCAAGTGTATTTGAGATCGTTTCAAATAATGCATCCACAGCTGCTGTGGCATCTTTCTTTGTTAGTTCTGCTTGTGTTGCAACAGCATTTACTAATTCCGTTTTATTCATATTCAAGTCTCCCCTTTAATTGGCGTTCTTGTAATTATTCTCCATACGCGCAAAAAAGCCCTTTTTATCCACTAACTTTAAGATGGCGTTAAATCTTTTTTATTCAATTAATGCGCCCGATTGTGGAAGAGTGATCTGCATAAGTGAGATCCTCAGTAATGTTATTAACTCTTTGTTACTTTAAGTACTTTTTCTTACAATTTCTTCTTTGATTTAATTTAAATATCCAGTTACTTTTTTACAAAAAATACTCTATGACTTGGCCTCATGGGAGGAAGTTTTTTTTCATAAGTTCATTTGTTAATAACTCAGAGACGAATACAACTTTAATCTGCCGTTTTTTAAACTCTTTCATTGATTCAAGTACTCCGATCGAGCATACCTTTCCCGTTACCCCTACATGACCGATAGCAATGCCTTGTCCTTTTATTTCAACTATTTTTGCTAATTTTTTCATTTGTTTGCTTACATGAGAAATCGAGCAAATATCATCAAGAAAAACATCTCTCTTTAATAATGGTACCCTCATCTCCTCCGCTATTTCGGGGAATTTGGAATTAGGGCTTGTACCACTGTCAACAATAAACAGATTCTTCTCTTTTGCTACTTCTACAATCGCCCTTACAATCTTTTCATTCTCCACAGCAAGGGATCCCATGTGATTATTAAGCCCTTTTGCGAAAGGTACTGTTTCAATGGCTTCGTAGACCCGTTGTTTTACTTCGTCTGGGGTAAGATCAATGGTAATCGGTTTTGGACCAAGCCACGACATTTTTCCGGTTTTTGCCTGCATCGGTAAATGAATCATTACTTCAATGCCATTACGATGAGCCCATTCCGCATGCTCTTTTGACTTTTCAGTATAAGGCATAACAGCTGCTGTTATTGGAATGTCTCCTTCAAGAAATTTTTCTACACCACCTGTCCCGCCTCCGCCAAAATCATCTATAATGATGGCAGCTTTAAGCTGCTTTACCTCTTCTCCATGGGAAATATGAGAAGGCACCAAAATAGCTAGTAAAAGGAATGTAATGAGAATTGGGATAAACACGTATTTTTTCATTTAATCACCGAAATTAACGTTTAAAGTTAATTTGCCCAAAAAGATTAAATAGATTCTTGAATCCGTATATTAGGAGTACGGATTTGTGCAGTTAAAAGGATTGGAAAAATCTTAAGTAAATTTTTAAGGTGATTTATGAATTGAAAATAGGGGTACAAATTCATCTATAATTTTAGGACTGGACAATTGTGAAATTTGAGTGTGTTTAAAAAAGGAGAATACAAAGAATTGTACATATAACTAATCTAGTTAGGAAGCCAAACATTATTTTAACAACTCCTTAATCGTATAAAAGCTTCCTCTTGAAGTTAGTTTTTTGGCGGATACCTTTCACTTAATTTATAGCTTGTTGAAATTAATTTGTTTGTAATTAATAAGTTTATTCAATGGTGTTTTCCTTATCCATCCTCAACAATAGTCAAGGATGGATTGTATCCCGTAACACCAATTTGGGAAGTGGATCCTTGTAGCTCTAAAGTATAAAAATTATTCATTTTTAATGCAGATATGCTTTCTTTGTTGAAGTCAATTTCGGTAATAATATATATTTTTGATTGTTTTGGTTTATAATTGGAGTAATTCTGATACACTTACAAACTGAAACCCTTGTTGTTTTAGAGCAGGAAGAATCGTATTTAAAGCTTGAACGGTTTGACTTCGGTCTCCGCCTCCATCATGTTAAATTACAATATCTCCATTTCTCGCATGGCGAATAATATGATTCGCTATTACTTGTGCTCCTGGTAAGGCATAATCTTTTGTTTCCTGGTGATAAGACCAAAGTACAACTTTATATCCAAGTTGTTTTGCTTCTTTTAGTAATGCTGTGTCTATATATCCTCCAGGTGGTCGAAATAACTTAATATGATTAGGTTGATATTTTTGGATAATTCGACCAGCTTCAATAATATCTAAGCTCATATATTTAGCTCCACTTTTATTTTCATACTGGTGTGTCATCGAATGATTACCCAATTCATGACCAGCTTGCACTACTTGTTCAACAATTTTCGGATACTGCTCCATTCTGTATCCAATTTCAAAAAAGGTAGCATGCGCCCCATATTGCTTTAAGAATTCAAGAACTTGTGGTGTATATTTTGGATTAGGTCCATCATCAAACGTTAAAGCGATGACCTTTTTCGATGTAGGAACTTCCCAAACTACTTGTCCGGTTGGCTCGACTTCCTTTCTTTTTATCAAGTCAGCTGAAGCATTAATATGAGTAATAAAACAGGAAAAGATAAGTGTAATTAATAAACATACCCATTTCATAACCTTCTTATGCCTCCATTTCTTGATCATGTTATTTTACTTTGTTCAATTATTCGAGTTTCTATGTGGTATTTGGCATACTCAGTTAAAATGTATTAAAAAAACTTTTTACCGTCATTGACCACAACATAAAGACATTATTAACCTCTAAAACTTTTGGCATTTTGATTTTTAACTCTTACAAATAGAGGTATAGGAGTTTTTTCGATTGCGAAAAAACTCTTCCCAGCCCAACATTAGAGTTGTCCTAATTTCATTAATCCTTTTTGTACTAAGTGTCATGTTAGTTAAAGTAAAAATCTTCACAATATCTACTCTATAATTCAACATAAATATCCAATTTTATTGAATACGTTACTTAACAATCTGGCCCGTTTGAATAAAAAGACGAACAACTTAGAGAGCAATTGAAAGTGGCTTATGCGGAGGTGTATAAAAGTTTTTTATTGCAAACCTGTTTTCCGGCTCATGAAAAAGTTATCATTGTATTTTTTTGTATGTTTGAAAAAATATCTTAAAATCCAACTTGACACATAGGAATAATTTGTATAGGATTATATTAAAATTTATAAAGCGCATGGCTGATTGGTCTACCAAAAGCACTTAACTCTATTGAGGAAAGTGCTTTTTTTACTAAAAAAAGGAAAAACAAAATGGAAAGGAGATTTATATGCTAGACAGATATCCCCTATTACCAGGAGCAGAACCATTTTTCTTTAAAGGTAATGATATCGGTATCATGATTTCCCTCGGATTTGTTGGAACTCCCCAAAGTATTCGTTTTTTAGGAGAGTATATTGCATCTCAAGGTTATACGGTCTATGCACCAAGATTAAAAGGGCATGGCACGCATTTTGAAGATATGGAAAAATGCAACTACCAAAATTGGATTCAAAGTCTAGAAGACGGATATCACTTTTTAAAACAGCACTGCCGTGATATCTTCATTATCGGTCAATCCATGGGTGGCACCTTAGCAATTAATCTTGCTAATAAAAAAACACCTATCCAATCCATCAAGCAGTTGCTGTCATTAATGGACGAAACACGCCAAAGACTCCCAAATGTCACAAATCCGGTGTTGGCGTTTCAATCAGTGGAAGACCATATCGTTCCCCCAGAAAACACAGATTATATCATGGCCCATACTCAATCAGACTTCAAAGAAATCATTCCACTTTATAACTCCTATCACGTAGCTTCCATGGATAATGAAAAAGAATTCATTGCTGAACAATGCTGCTTATTTATTGAGAAATATCACAGTAACCAAAAGAAGAAGAGGATTTTATAGCCTCACCCCACTAATCCGCATTTAATCTATAGGGATAAATAAATATAATATTAAGTATATTTAAAATCACTAAATTAAATTAGAGAATTTTCGGAGGTGTTTCGAATGAATAATATACTTCGGCATGCTGTTGAGAAGAAAAAACAATATTTAATGGATAAGTTGATTGCCTTAGGTACTTATAAAAAAAATGACGAACACCTTTTTGAGTTGACTTTAAGTGAACTTGAAGAGGAATATAGATCCTTTAGAAAACCGAGATAGGGATATGGATTTACAACGAGCGTTAAGGAGTACAGCCACATGCCCTAGCTTGTTGGCATGTAGCTGTTGAATAAGTTGGAAAAGGGTATGACTCGCCTTACGATGAACAGTTGTCTTTGACAAAAAAGAAGAAGGAGTAAAATTTATGTTTGCTGGAGCTAATTTAAAAATTACCTGTAATAAATGCAAAGATGTTAGATACTTTCATAAATGGCAAGCAATAGAATCAATACGTTGCCCTATATGTAGTTCAATGGTAACTATTTGGAATATGGATAAAGATTTAAAGTTACTTAAAGAGGATTGAAGTAATTTTAAAAATAAAATCTTTATAAACGTTTGGCTGGTGAAGCTCAGTATCCATGGATAATATATACTTGTTTCCAATTACTACTCTCTCTTTCTTATTATAGATACAAAAAACAGTATATTACTGATTCAAACATCCAACGGGCTGCCATTGGATGGGTTTGGGCGAGGAGCTCAAGGTCTTAAAGGTTTTCAGCTCGTTCGGTATGGCGGTGTTAGCCTCAAATGGAACAGGATCCTACGGATTGTAAAGAAAGATGTTCTTCCCTTTCTTTACAATCCGTGGTTATCGGGCCATTTAAAGCAGAACTTCAAACCCAATTGGACAAAGGCGAGTCTAGAGAGGATCCTCTCCCCTTTCCATCTATTTTAAATTTGTTGGGTATGTTTTCTACTTTAAGTTTTCCTTCAAAAAACTACCTTACAGGAAAATAATACCATGCAAACAAAGGGGAAAATACAAAATTTTTTGTTAATTTTATTGTGTGCTTCTTCTTTGCCGTTGGAGTTGCAAAAGAAATATTGGACTTTGATACATAAAAAAAGTGCTTAACACTATGATAGGCAAATTTTTTAAAAATTTCTTTTTACAGTGTCAGGCACTGGTTTCATAATTTTTATTCATTG
>JAUZQA010000111.1 GCA_030705665.1 Bacillota bacterium | reverse complement strand
CTGTAACATCGAAACAACACACAGGAATCCGATTGCCCGCACTATCTAAAGTTGAAAAAAAGAATATCAGTGCTATAAAATCCATGGCATTATCTGTTGTTTTTGCGATTCTGCTTGGGACAGGCTTTGGGTTCATCATGCTCAAACTTGTTATTACTGATGGCAGCAAACCAGCAGCAGTTGAAACCAAACCAGCACCAGCTGCTAAAAAGGAGACAGCCAAGACGACGAATAATATAAGTAAAGAGGCAATTACGTTAAAGCCGTTGACAACATATATGATTCAAGGCGGAGTTTTTTCTAAAAAGGAAACTGCCAAAGCGGAGGCACTTCGTGCAGTTGAAAAAGGGATTCCTGCTGAAACAATGGAATGGAACGGACAATACTATATCTTTCTAGGTGTTGCGGATTCCATCGAACATGCCAGGAGCCTTGGTGCTATTTATCAACGCAAAGGAATGGATGGGGTATTTCCAAAAACAATAAAGATCCCTGAAAAGAAAATTTCGAATCTATCAACAGTTGAAAAAAATGTCGTTGAAAATGCAGCTGCCCTTGCCCCTTTCTTAGCCACTCTATCATCCAATGCCTTGATTGGAGAGGCAATGACAAGCAGTGAACGAAAAACACTTTCGGAATTTCGAACAAAGCTAAATAAACTAGATAGTAAAGGAATAAAAAACCAAAATATAAAGGCCTTGAATCTAGAAATTACTGGAGCTTTGAAACAAATAGATGAATATCAGCAGCAAAAAGATCGAAAATTACTCGTAAAAGCACAACAGCATCTATTAACCTTTATGGCTGAATACTATTCTTATTAATATATTTGTATAGGAATCATCGGTCGTATAAAATATTTTCCGGGAAATGAAAGCCTGTTTGATTTCGAACAGGCTTTTTTGGTATTTCTAGGAATATCTCGAATAAATTAGTAAAACTTAGCAAACTTTATAGATATAAATTGTTAGCCATCTAAAAGTTTGGTACGATAAAAATGTATCTCCCTTTGATACAAAAAAGGTAAGGTGATCTTATGCAAACCCTCATTTTAGCCTCATCTTCTCCTCGGCGAAGAGAACTCCTGCAAAATTTAAATTTATCCTTTGAAGTTTCAAGCAAAAATGTAGATGAAAGCTTTGACCCCGACCTGCAACCATCTGAAATAGTGATGGAATTGGCACAGCGGAAAGCGCAGGCTGTTTTTCGGGAACATCCAGACTCATTTGTGATTGGCTCTGATACCATCGTTGTTTTCCAGGGACAAATTTTACACAAGCCTACAGATGAAGCTGATGCTGTCACAAAGTTAAGAATGCTGTCTGGAAACATGCATGAAGTCTACACAGGTGTTTCGATTTTATCGTCAAAAGGTATTGCCCGTTTTTATGAAAAAACAGAAGTATTATTTTGGGAGTTAACGGATGACGAGATCATGTCGTATGTGCAAAGTGGTGAACCGCTTGATAAAGCAGGCGCCTATGGCATCCAAGGATACGGCAGTATGTTAGTAAAAGAAATTAATGGTGATTATTATGCAGTTGTTGGCTTACCAGTTTCGAGAACCATCCGCGAATTAAAAAAACTTGGATACAAAATGCCATACGAGACATGAAGCAGGGCATTCCGTAACTCCTTCATAAAAGGAGGAAAAGAATGTCTACAAAAAATGGGTTAATGATCCGCGATTTTCCAGAGGATGAAAGACCGCGGGAGCGTTTTATGAAAAGTGGTCCGCAGAGTCTATCTAATCACGAGCTGATTGCTATTCTGCTGCGTACTGGGACAAGGGAGGAGTCTGTTTTACAATTATCCAACCGCCTCCTCACTCAATTTGAAGGATTACGGCTGTTAAAGAGTGCAACATTAGAAGAAATGACGGAGATTAAAGGAATTGGCCAGACAAAAGCAATTCAAGTCCTTGCTGCTGTGGAATTAGGAAGAAGGGTCAGTAATTTAGCCTTCAATGAGCGTTATGTCATTCGTTCGCCTGAAGACGGTGCCAATTATATGATGAATGATATGCGTTTTCTCACACAGGAGCATTTTGTCTGTTTATATTTAAATACCAAAAATCAAGTCATTCACAAGCAAACCATTTTTATCGGCAGCCTGAACGCCTCGATCGTGCACCCAAGGGAAGTTTTCCGCGAAGCTTTAAAACGATCTGCTGCTTCACTGATAGCGCTGCATAATCATCCAAGTGGTAGCCCCGAACCAAGCCGCGAAGATATTGAGGTGACGAAGAGGCTGTCTGAGTGCGGAAAAATAATTGGCATTGATTTGCTTGACCATCTGATTATCGGTGAAAATAAATTTGTCTCATTAAAAGAAAAAGGTTATTTATAACACTATGATTTTTTTTGACGTAGGGCTATAATATGGGTTATGATTTTTTAGGATTCTTTACGTAACTAACTACACGATTTTCTAAAAAACCGACAGTTATTGTTAACTGAGTTCAATAGCCTTAACTTTAATGCATTTCGTATCAGAAAGGGAGATACAAACTATGTTTGGTATTGGTTCAAGAGATCTTGGTATTGACTTGGGTACAGCAAATACCCTTGTTTTTGTGAAAGGTAAAGGAATCGTTCTTCGCGAGCCTTCCGTTGTTGCACTTCAAACAGACACGAAACAAATTGTTGCTGTTGGTAATGACGCAAAAAATATGATCGGACGTACTCCTGGAAATATTGTTGCACTGCGCCCTATGAAAGACGGGGTGATTGCTGATTATGAGACCACAGCTACGATGATGAAATATTACATACGTCAGGCAATGAAAAATAAAGGCATGTTTTCCGGTAAGCCGTACGTAATGGTATGTGTTCCATCAGGAATCACAGCCGTTGAGGAACGGGCAGTCATTGATGCTACAAGGGCTGCAGGTGCAAGAGATGCTTATACGATTGAGGAACCATTTGCTGCAGCAATCGGCGCTAACTTACCTGTATGGGAGCCGACAGGCAGCATGGTAGTTGATATCGGCGGGGGAACGACAGAAGTTGCGATCATTTCTTTGGGCGGAATTGTTACCAGCCAATCGATTCGAATCGCCGGTGATGAAATGGATGAAGCCATCATTTCCTTTATACGTAAAAATTACAATTTAATGATCGGTGATCGTACTTCAGAAACCATTAAAATGGAAATTGGCTCTGCAGGTGACCCTGAAGGAATCGATGATATGGAAATTCGCGGGCGCGATTTATTGACTGGCCTGCCAAAAACCATCGAAATTACCGCAAAAGAAATTTCTTCTGCCCTAAAAGATACTGTGTATGCGATTGTTGATGCAGTCAAAAATACACTTGAAAAAACACCGCCGGAATTAGCGGCTGATATTATGGACCGCGGGATTGTGTTAACAGGCGGAGGAGCCTTGCTGCGAAATTTGGACAGGATCATTAGTGAAGAAACAAAAATGCCCGTCATCATTGCAGAAAATCCGCTTGACTGTGTTGCAATGGGAACAGGAAATGCATTAGACCATATTAACTTATTTAAAAATAAAGCGAAGGACTCAAGATAAAAGTCCAATAATAGAGGTGTTTCATCATGCCACAATTTTTCTTGAATAAACGCTTAATTATGCTGCTTATCAGCATCATTATTCTCGTGGCATTGATTGGGTTTTCTCTAAGGGAGAGGAGTCAGCCCTCCTGGCCGGAGCAATTTGTGAAAGATACCTCCGGCTGGGTTCAATCCCTAGTATCAAAGCCAACGCAGTATGTAGTAGATCTTTTTGGTAATCTTCAGGATTTACAAAATACATATCAAGAGAACAAACAATTGAAAACACGTGTTGATAAACTTGCAAGCCTTGAAGCTCAAGTACAAAAGCTTCAAAAAGATAACAAACAACTACGTGATGTATTAGGTGAAAAGAAGACCCTGAGTGATTTTAAACCATTACCTGCGACTGTTATTGGCAGGAATCCAGATCAATGGAATGATTTAATTGTGATTGATAAAGGTAAAATCAATGGGATCGAGCAAAACATGGCTGTTATGACGGCTACTGGTTTGGTTGGAAAAGTAAAAAGTGTTAACCAATTTAGTTCAACCGTTCAATTATTAAGTGCACTGGATCCAAAAAATAGGATCTCTGCATATATTCAAGGTGAAGCAAATGCATATGGCCTTGTGGAAGGTTATGATGCGCAGAAAAAAGAACTTCTTGTAAAAAGAATTCCTTATGATGCAAAAGTAAAAAAAGGACAAACGGTCATTACCTCAGGCTTAGGCGGGGTATTTCCAGCGGGCTTGTTAATTGGAACGGTTGAAAGTGTCAAAACAGATCAATATGGATTGAATCAAACCGCATATATTAAGCCAGGTGCGAACTTTTATGATATAGAAGACGTACTTGTGATGAAGCGTAATGCGGCACAGCCTGCTGCAAGCGATATGGGTGCACAAAAGGGGGAGAATTTATGAAAAAACTCCTCCTCCCTGTATCTCTTGTCCTTTTGTTTCTCATTGAAAGCTTATTTGTTCAGTTTATGCCCGCAAGCCCATTTGGGGATAAAGTCTGGGTCCCTCGTTTTTTGATCATTACTATTTTCTTTCTTACCATCTATGGAAGTGCCAAACATGGTATTATTTACGGACTGATTTTTGGACTATTGTTTGATATTGTGTTTACAGAAATTATGGGTATCTATTTGTTTTTATATCCGCTTACTGCCTTTATTGTTTTAAAAATAATGAAGGTTTTACAGGTCAATTTGATCACTACTTCCGTTGTGTCACTAATTGGTGTGGCCTTGCTGGAATCAGCTGTCTACGGAATGAATCGAATAATCGGAATAACAACGATCGATTTTATGAGTTTTTTGAACATGCGTCTCATTCCGACTCTTCTATTAAATGCAATATTTTTAATCATTGCCTCCTACCCTTTAAAACGAAATTTCGAAAAGTTTGCAGATAGATTACGAGCTGACTAATGAATTCTTTTTAGAAAAAAGGATTTTGTTGTGCTTTTGTCGAATTATATGTAAGAAGGAGTGCGACAGCACAACGTCTAATAAGCTGCAAATAGCAGTTTATTTTTTCCGCTTTTCTATATTGAGGTGAATACTCTTCATGAAAAAATGGCAAAATGTTACGATTAAAGGAACAAAGGATGGGCTGACCTTGCACTTAAACGAGGACTGTTCCTTTGAAGATTTAAAAAAAGAGCTGGATGAGAAACTATCAGCTACTCTTATAACAAATGAAGATCGAGCATTAATCCCGGTGAAACTTGAAACGGGTTATCGATATTTAACCGCCGGACAACAGGATGAATTAAGCGAATTGGTTCGCCAAAAAAATCACCTTGTTGTGGAAGAAATTAATTCGCAAGTGATCACGAAAGAAGAAGCTGACAAACAAAGAGAAGAACATGGCATGGTTACCATTGCAAAAATTGTCCGTTCGGGACAAGTGATTGAAGTGCCAGGGAATTTGCTCTTGATCGGTGATGTGAATCCAGGCGGAACGGTCAAAGCAGGAGGCAATATATTTGTAATGGGAGCATTAAAAGGGATTGCACATGCAGGCTGCGATGGAAATGACCAAGCCGTGATTGCCGCATCAAGTATGAAACCATCCCAATTACGAATCAGTGATTGTTTAAATAGAGCGCCAGACCAAACAAACCGCGATGAAAAACACGAAATGGAATGTGCTTATATAGATATAAACCGAAATATTGTTATTGATAGATTACAAGGATTGATGCATCTAAGACCTAATCTAACTAGATTAGAAGGGGGACGTTAAAGTGGGAGAAGCAATAGTCATTACATCTGGTAAAGGCGGCGTTGGTAAAACAACAACTTCTGCTAATATCGGGACAGCATTAGCACTGCAAGGGAAAAAAGTTTGTTTAGTCGATACTGATATCGGTTTACGGAACCTGGATGTCGTTATGGGACTTGAAAATAGAATTATTTATGATCTTGTGGATGTAGTTGAAGGCAGATGTAAAATACATCAAGCTTTGGTAAAGGATAAACGATTTGAAGACCTCCTTTATCTGCTGCCTGCTGCCCAAACAACGGACAAGTCTGCTGTATCACCAGAGCAAATGAAGATTTTAATTGATAATCTAAAACAAGATTATGATTATATCATCATCGATTGTCCGGCAGGAATTGAGCAGGGCTACAAAAATGCTGTTGCCGGTGCAGATAAAGCCATCGTAGTCACAACACCGGAAGTTTCGGCGGTACGCGATGCTGACCGAATTATTGGTTTACTTGAAAAGGAAAAAAGTGTTGAGCCGCCAAAATTGGTGATCAATCGGATTCGTAACCATTTAATGAAAAATGGAGACATGCTGGATGTTGATGAAATCACAGCACATTTATCGATTGAATTAATCGGTATTGTTGTTGATGATGATGAAGTGATTAAGGCATCCAATCATGGGGAACCCATAGCCTTAAATCCAAACAATAAAGCCTCCATTGCCTATCGGAATATTGCACGCAGGATCCTTGGTGAATCAATTCCGCTTCAGGCCCTAGAAGATCATCAAAAAGGTGTATTCACAAAATTAAAGAAATTCTTTGGTGTAAAATAAAGCTCTAAAAGCCTGATCACTTTGATCAGGCTTTTTAATCGTAAAGGAAATTATATATATTTTCAGTCTAGTATTTAATAAATAACGTTAAAGTATAATGCATCAATGCTAAGGCTCGGCCTCTTAGGTCGAGCATTTTTGCATACAAAAAATTTTTTTTTAGAATATTTCGTGGGTTTTTGTATCATTTTGTATCGTTTTGTAGGTTTGCTTATACACTTGGTTATGTAATTGATCAACCTAAAAATGAAAACGATACCAAGGGGGATGGAGATGAAAAAGTTAGGATTAGCAGGCCAAATTTTTGTTGCACTTATTTTAGGTATTGTGGTTGGAGCTCTTGTTTATGGAAACAAAACAGCCATTTCCTATATTTCGCCAATCGGTGATATTTTCATTCATTTAATTAAAATGATAGTTATGCCGATTGTTATAGCTGCACTTGTTGTTGCAGTAGCGGGTGTAGGGGATATAAAAAAGTTAGGAAAGATTGGTGGGAAGACGCTTCTATATTTTGAAATCATTACAACGATTGCAATAGGAATTGGATTGCTTTCTGCCAATTTATTTCACCCAGGTTCTGGTGTAGATATGAGCCATCTTGCAAAAACAGATATTTCAGCCTACAAACAAACAGCAGCTTCTACACAAAACAAAGGCTTTGCGGAAACAATCGTTCATATATTCCCGCAAAATGTGTTTGCATCAATGGCACAAGGCGACCTATTGCCAATTATTTTCTTTAGTGTTCTTTTTGGCCTGGGGGTTGCCGCAATCGGAGAGAAGGGAAAGCCAGTACTTTCCTTCTTTAACGGTGTTTTGGAAGCTATGTTTTGGGTAACAAACCAAGTTATGAAAACTGCTCCATTTGGTGTTTTCGCTTTAATTGCTGTTACGGTTGCTAAGTTTGGGGTGAGCACATTGCTTCCGCTTGGAAAGCTTGTATTAGCTGTATATATTACCGTAGTATTTTTCGCCGTTGTTATTTTGGGTATAAATGCAAAATTAACCGGAACGAATATTTTTACTCTTATTAAAATTTTAAAAGAAGAACTTATCATTTCTTTTACAACAGCGAGTTCTGAGGCAGTTCTCCCGAATATTATGAAAAAAATGGAGGAGTTTGGATGTCCGAAGGCAATTGTTTCATTCGTCATCCCGACAGGATATACATTTAATCTGACTGGATCAGCCATTTATCAGGCGCTTGCTTCGCTGTTTGTTGCACAAATGTATAATGTACACATGTCGTTAATGCAGCAGATTACATTATTATTTGTACTCATGATGACTTCAAAAGGAATGGCAGGTGTCCCAGGTGCATCGTTTGTTGTTGTGCTCGCAACACTTGGCTCTATGGGATTACCATTAGAAGGAATTGCTTTAATTGCTGGTATTGACCGTATTTTGGATATGATTCGCTCAGCCGTAAATGTTTTAGGAAACTCATTGGCCGCCATCTCTATGGCGAAATGGGAAGGTGAGTTTGATAAAGAAAAATCGCAGCAATATTTGAATTCTGCTAAAGAATCAAAGGTTGCATAACAAAATAGGAGGAGAATGTAATGACACTAAATGAAATAAAACAAAATATGCGTACCGAAAAGGATTTTTTGGGATCAAAAGAAGTCCCTGCTGATGCTTATTATGGAGTTCAAACCCTTCGTGCTGTTGAAAACTTTCCCATCACACGATATCGGATTCATGAAGAATTAATTAAGGCAATGGCCATGGTAAAAAAAGCGGCTGCACTTGCGAATATGGATGTTAAACGTCTTTATTCAGGCATTGGAGAAGCGATCGTCAAGGCAGCAGATGAAATGATCAATGGTAAGTGGCACGACCAAATTATTGTTGATCCAATCCAGGGCGGAGCAGGAACCTCGATTAATATGAATGTAAACGAAGTCCTTGCTAACCGTGCAATTGAATTACTTGGTAAAGAAAAAGGCGACTATTACCATTGCAGTCCTAATACCCATGTCAATATGTCTCAATCAACGAATGATTCATTTCCAACCGCGATTCATATTGCTGTTCTTAATCTTTTAGAGAAATTGTTAGTTACCATGGAAGATATGCATACTGTTTTTCAGCAAAAGGCCGAAGAGTTTAATCCTATTATTAAAATGGGACGAACCCACCTTCAGGATGCTGTACCGATTCGTCTGGGTCAGGAATTTGAAGCTTACAGCCGCGTATTAGAACGCGACATGAAACGGATCAGGCAATCCCGCCAGCATTTATATGAATTAAATATGGGGGCAACAGCAGTCGGAACCGGCTTAAATGCGGACCCGCGCTATATTGAATTTGTGGTGCAGCATCTTGCAGACATCAGCGGCCTTCCAGTCATTGGGGCTGAACATCTTGTGGATGCAACGCAAAATACGGATGCCTACACAGAAGTATCAGCAGCATTAAAGGTTTGTATGATGAATATGTCAAAAATTGCGAATGACTTGCGCTTAATGGCCTCAGGTCCAAGAGCGGGTTTGGGTGAAATCACGCTGCCTGCGCGGCAGCCCGGTTCTTCCATCATGCCAGGTAAAGTAAATCCAGTAATGGCTGAAGTGATTAATCAGGTGGCATTCCAAGTCATTGGCAATGACCACACGATTTGTCTTGCATCAGAAGCAGGCCAGCTTGAATTGAACGTTATGGAGCCTGTTCTCGTATTTAATTTACTGCAATCAATCAGCATTATGAATAATGCTTTCCGTACTTTCACTGACAATTGTTTAATGGGAATAAAAGCGAATGAAGTGAGATTAAAAGAGTATGTAGAAAAAAGTGTTGGAGTCATTACAGCAGTTAACCCTCATATTGGGTACGAAGTAGCGGCTCGTATTGCCAGAGAAGCGATTTTAAGTGGAGCGCCAATCCGGGAATTATGTTTGAAATATGATGTATTGACTGAAGAGGAACTGAATTTGATCCTCGACCCGTATGAAATGACCCACCCAGGTATTGCGGGTGCAGCACTTTTGGACAGACAGTAACGTTTACAAGTCAAGCAAAAAGGGCGCATCAGCCCTTTCTTGTTTGATTAGCAGTTTCCATACTTCAAATTAAGCATGTACATCAGGAGTTTGTTAGGAAAAAGGAAGTGG
>JAUZQA010000110.1 GCA_030705665.1 Bacillota bacterium | reverse complement strand
GAAAAATCAAATGAGGTTTTAGCCCCCTACCAGGATCAGCTCAAACAAAAAAAGCTAACCATTCATCAGTTATTAACGATGGCCTCATTAATTGAACAAGAAGCTACCGAAAAAGCAGATCGAAATAAGATTTCAAGTGTATTCTATAATAGACTGCAAAAGGGCATGCCATTGCAAACTGACCCAACTGTGCTCTATGCCGAGGGCAAGCATAAGGATAGAGTTTTATATTCAGATTTAGAAGTTAATTCACCATATAACACCTATAAAAACATTGGTTTGCCGCCGGGGCCAATTTCAAATGCAGGAAAGGTGTCAATTGAGGCTGCACTAAATCCGGAGCAAACTGATTTTTATTACTTTTTAGCCACAGCCGATGGAAGTGTTATTTTTTCAAAAACGCTAGATGAACATAATCAAGAAAAAGCAAAATATATTTCTAGTGGGAATTAACGTAAAGATTCGCATTCCTAAATGATTTATGTTAAAATAGTTCAAGTGTTTATAAAGAAGCTATAGCGTACCCCACAGTTTTGCCTGGATTTGGGATTTAAAATCCCTAAAGTATAACATGGTGAACAGCCAGTTATGCTCTAGCTTTTCTGTGAACGCTATTTTTTCATGTCTAAAGTGCATTATAAAATGCCATAATGCTTTTATAAACTTAAACAACTGATTTTCCATAAGAATAAACTTCATAAAGCGGAGGTTCTGCCTCGGAAATTTTCAAAGAGGCTGTTTTCGCTTTTCAAGTAGGATAGAGGTGAAGCAGCTTGTTAAATGAGAAGCTGCATTCTTATATTGAAGGTCTTGTTCCCGACCGTGACCCGCTTGTTTTAGAAATGGAGAACTACGCAAAAGAGCATCATGTCCCCATAATGGAACTTGCAGGTATTGAAGCAATGCTTCAAATATTGCGTATTCAAAGTCCCGAAAGGATTTTGGAGATCGGCTCAGCCATTGGCTATTCTGCACTAAGAATGGCTCAATCGGTTAAGGATGTAAAGATTATTACAATTGAACGGGATCCGGAACGTTATCAACAGGCAGAAAAATTTCTTGAACGCTCAGAAGCTGCTGGGCAAATTATCTTGATCAAAGGTGATGCGTTAGAGGTTGAAAGTCAGGTTAGTGCTTTGGGACCATATGATGCTATTTTTATCGATGCCGCAAAAGGACAATACAAGAAGTTTTTCGAGCTTTATTCCAAGTATTTGAGCTATGATGGGATAATCATCACTGACAATGTTTTATTTAAAGGACTTGTTTGTGAAACGGAGATCGAATCAAAGAGAACTCGAAATCTTGTCAAGAAGATTGATGGATTTAATCAGTGGCTGATGAGTAACCCGCTATATCACACGATTATTTTACCTGTTGGAGATGGGGTTGCGATAAGTAAAAAAGGGGTGAAATAAAATGAAAAAAACAGAAATTTTGGTAACACCATATAAAGTGGATGATATCCTGCCATTAATTGAGGCAGGAGCGGATGCGTTTGTGGTCGGAGAAGAGCGTTACGGTCTGCGACTTGCTGCTGAGTTTCATCGTGAGGATGTAAAAGAAGCAATTGAGCTTGCCCATTCGAAGGGGAAAAAAGTGTATGTTGCGATGAATGCAATTTTTCACAATGAAAAGCTGGAAGAGTTGAAAGATTATCTTCGTTTTACAGTAGAGGCCAATGCTGATGCAGTTATTTTTGGAGATCCTGCTGTTTTACTATCAGCGCGTGAGGCTGCATCGGAAATGAAGCTGCATTGGAGTACCGAAACATTAGGGACCAATTGGTATTCCGTCAATTATTGGGGAAGAAAAGGTGCAAAACGTGCTGTCCTAGCCCGTGAAGTTAATATGGATGCTATTGTAGAAATAGCTGAAAAGGCGGATATCGAGATTGAAGTACTTGTACATGGAATGACATGTATGTTCCAATCTAAACGATCATTGCTAGGTAATTACTTTGAGTATCAAGGCAAAGAGATGGAGATTGAGAACCGCAAAACGCAAAGAAATATGTTTTTACATGATAAGGAACGGGGAAATAAATATCCGATTTTCGAAGATGAAAATGGTACTCATATCATGAGTCCGAATGATGTTTGCATTATTGATGAACTTCAGGAAATGTTAGAAGCGGGTGTCGATTCCTTTAAAATCGATGGGATTTTAAAGGATATCGATTATCTAATTGCTGTTACAAAAGCGTATCGGAAAGCCATTGATTTATATTTTGAGGACCCGGAATTGTACGAAGATGAAAAAGATGACCTATTAGCGAAGTTGGAGGAAATTCAACCAGCCAACCGTTCATTAGATACAGGATTTTATTTTAAAGAAACAGTATATTAAAAGTGATAGGAGGTATTTGACCGTGAGTATTGTGAGAGAAAAAATATCTGAAGTTGTGAATGGGAAACGGGTGATTGTTAAGAAACCGGAACTTCTTGCACCTGCAGGGAATCTCGAGAAGTTAAAAATTGCTGTTCACTATGGAGCAGATGCTGTATTTCTTGGCGGTCAAGAATATGGACTCCGTTCAAACGCAGATAACTTTACTTTTGAGGAAATGAAAGAAGGAGTAGAGTTTGCCAAAAAATACGGTGCGAAGATTTATGTGACAACCAATATATTTGCCCATAATGAAAATATTGACGGGTTGGAAGACTACTTAATGGGATTAAAAAAGGCTGGAATTGCCGGTATTATCGTTGCTGATCCGCTGATTATTGAAACATGTAAACGGATTGCACCAGAAATCGAGATCCACATTAGTACTCAGCAATCCATCACCAACTGGCAGACAGTTCAGTTTTGGAAAGAAGAAGGCGCAGATCGGGTAGTACTAGCCCGTGAAACAAGTGCGGAAGAGATCCGTGAAATGAAGGAAAAAGTTGATATCGAAATTGAAACATTCATCCATGGAGCCATGTGTATTGCCTATTCCGGACGATGTACCTTAAGTAACCATATGACAGCAAGAGACTCCAACCGCGGCGGCTGCTGCCAATCCTGCCGTTGGGATTATGATCTGTATCAATTAAATGACAGCGATGAAAAAGCCCTTTTCGCAGAAAATGATGCTCCATTTGCTATGAGTCCTAAAGATCTTAATTTACTTCAATCGATTCCAAAAATGATTGAGCTTGGTATTGATAGTTTAAAAATTGAAGGACGTATGAAATCAATTCACTATATTGCAACCGTCGTTAGTGTTTACCGAAAAGTCATTGATGCATTCTGTGCCGACCCTGACAACTTTGACATCAAACAGGAATGGCTTGATGAGCTTGATAAATGTGCAAACCGTGAAACAGCTTCTGCATTTTTCGAAGGGGTACCAGGGTATAAAGAGCAAATGTTTGGCAATCATAGCAAGAAGACAAGCTATGAATTTGTTGGACTTGTGTTAGATTATAATGAGGACACACAAATGGTTACACTTCAACAACGTAACCACTTTAGACCAGGAGACGAAGTTGAATTTTTCGGTCCGGAAATTGAAAACTTTACACATGTGATCGATAAGATTTGGGATGAAAAAGGTGTTGAGCTTGATGCGGCTCGCCATCCCCTTCAAATTGTTCAATTTAAATTGGACAGACCGGTTTACCCTAACAACATGATGCGAAAGGGGAACTAGCTTCATGCATAAACCTGTTGTGATTGGTGTAACAGGTGGTTCAGGTTCGGGAAAAACAAGTGTAACGAAAGCCATTTATGAGAGCTTTAAGGGGCACTCAATTTTAATCCTTGAACAGGACTACTATTATAAGGATCAAAGCCATCTTCCGTTTGAAGAAAGGCTTAAAACTAATTATGACCATCCGCTTGCGTTTGATAATGATTTGTTGATTCAACATATTGAACAGCTTTTACGTTATGAAGGGATTAATAAGCCTGTATATGATTATTCCTTGCACACCCGTTCACATGACGTCATTAGGGTTCAACCGAAGGACGTCATTATCCTCGAGGGAATCCTTGTCCTGGAAGATGAACGCTTGCGTAATTTAATGGATATCAAACTTTATGTGGATACAGATGCAGATTTAAGAATTATCCGCCGATTAATGCGTGATATTAAGGAACGCGGGCGATCGATTGATTCTGTCATTGATCAATATGTTAATGTTGTGAGACCAATGCATAATCAATTTATTGAACCGACAAAAAGATATGCTGACATTATCATTCCAGAAGGCGGACGTAATCATGTAGCAATTGATTTAATGGTTACTAAAATAAAAACAATTCTTGAACAAAAGGCGTTTTTATGACACAATAGCATAGAAAAATATTTTTGATGGTTTTATTCTGCGCGTTCTCTTATGAGAACGCGCTGCTATATATTTTTTGTCTTAAGGACATTTAATTGTACATATATTAAATACACAATTCTAATGGGGATTTGTGACGACTAGAAGGAGTGAATGGTTTTGGCTACCGAAAAAGTATTTCCAATGACATTAGCAGGAAAAGAGAAGCTTGCACAAGAGCTTGAATATTTGAAAACGGTTAAAAGAAAAGAAGTCGTTGAACGTATAAAAATTGCAAGAAGTTTTGGCGATTTGTCCGAGAACTCTGAGTATGATTCTGCAAAAGAAGAGCAGGCATTTGTTGAAGGACGTATTACGACGATTGAAAACATGATTCGTAATGCAAAAATCATTGAAGAGGGAGAAATTGCTAGCGACTCTGTTTCATTAGGAAGGTCTGTAACCTTTATTGAACTTCCTGATGGAGAAGAAGAAACGTACACGATTGTTGGTAGTGCAGAGGCAGACCCGTTTGAAGGAAAAATTTCAAATGATTCACCAATCGCAAAAAGCTTAATTGGAAAAAAAGTCGGAGACCAAGTAACGGTGCAGACCCCTGGCGGCGAAATGAGCGTTCGCATTGTTTCCATTAAATAATAATTATTGCTTTTTATATTTGTTTGAAATCAGGACACCTCGTCAAAACTTTTGATGAGGTGTTTTTTTATGCGAAAAAGACGGGTAATCAGCTGGTTGTTGTTTTGCAGCATATGTTTAGTTGTATTATTAGTCAGATTAATGGAAATTCAGCTATTTAGAACCGAAACTTTTTCAAAACATCATATCAATTTGTTAGAAGAAAGTGTTAAACAAAGATCGCAGGAATTAGTAATTGATAATGGCAGGGGGAATTTTCATGATCGGAATGGCAGCCCATTAGTAAATAAAAAAGTATCGGTACTTGTTATGTTCCCTTTTCTAAAAAACATGGAATGGGATATCGAAAAAGTTGCCGATATTTTAAAAATTCCACCCCCGCTGATTAAATCAAAGGTTGAGCAGGCAAAAAAGCCATTTGTCTTCACAGCGGAACAGTCTCCGCTGGAACTTTCCCGGAAGCAGGCAGAGGGTATCAATGCATTACAAATTCCTGGTGTATTCGCAATAGAAAAGTCCTTTGAGCGAAATATTTTTCCTGCTGGACAGCTGATCGGCATTGTCGGTGAAAATCCTCACGAATTGGAAAGAAGGTATCCCAATAAAAAGCTCCCTGAGAAAACGGTGATCGGTATTTCGGGGCTTGAACAAAGCTTTGATGAGTTTCTTCTACCCGACGGAAAAGCGAAGCTTATTTATCACGTGGACGGAACGGGTGCGCCATTATATGGTGCCGATGTCCGATATGTTGACCCCGCTAATCCTTTCTATCCCGTCAATGTTAGAACCACGATTGACAAAGAGATTCAAGAGCAGACTGAAAGGCTCGTTGATTCTTTTAAAATAAAAAAAGGCGGACTAGTTCTCATAAATTTAGCAGATAACAGCATATTAGCCATGGTCTCTCGTCCTGCTGTTGTGAATAAAAATCCCTATCAGCAAAGCGGGATCACCAATATGATGGTAAAACAGCAGATTATCGGATCTATCTTTAAAACCGTTACTGCTGCAGCTGCAATTGATTATAACCTTGTCATGCCGTCCAGGTTATTTGATTGCAGTAAAAAGATTAATGGCAAACCAGAGCTGGTTTATAATTATGGAATGCTTAATTTCTCAGATAGCTTTGCTAGAAGCTGTAATCATACATTTGGCCAACTGGCTCAGGAGTTGCAAAAAATTGATTCGGGAATTTTAGAAAATTATGCAGATAAACTGTCCTTAATTGGACCTGTTGGTTGGGAAGGGAATGTTTTCCATATTGACCATTTTAAACAGGTAAGTGAAGAAGAGAAAGGTAGAGTTTTTTTAAAAAGCTCGGAACAAAATGATGCTAACTTTGCTGCACAGGCAGGGATCGGCCAGCATGAGGTACGAGCCACTCCATTGGCCGTTGCTAATATGATGGCAACAATTGCAAGAGGCGGGAAAAAGGAGATGGTTAGGGCTGTCACAAAAATTGAATATAAAAATGGTTCAACGATGATTGGTTTTCCTGAAAAGAACATCCCAGGAGAGTCCATTTCACCATTCATCGCCATGAGGCTTCAGAAGCTATTAAGGGAGGTTGTAGTGAATAAAAATGGTACAGGCAGGTGGTTTCAAAATCTCCCCTATGAAGTAGCAGGAAAGTCTGGTACGGCTGAAACAGGAAAATTTGAGAGAGGGATGCAGCTTCATAATAAATGGTTTGCTGGCTACTTCCCTTACCATCAACCAAAATATGCACTTGTTGCTGTAAGTTTGGATGTGGCTGATAATGAACCAGGGGTTAATCAACTATTTGCAGAGGTTGTCAAAATGCTGTATAGATATGAGAAAAAAGAGTGATTTTATCCAAAAAATGTAAAAATATGATAAAATACTTCAAGTTTTCATCTACTCGTGGTAGAATGTTGACATCCTTGTTATTGGGAGAGTGGAAATTTTGAAGAATGATTTTCAAGGTAGTTCTCGTGCAAACTACCGTGCGAAAAGAAAGAAAACAAATCTAGTATTGAACGGTTTAATTGGAATTGTTCTTTTGCTGATTGTGTTTGTTGCTTACTCGATCTTTTTATCAGGCAATGACAAAACTGCAGCAAATAAAGATGGACAAATAACTGCAGCAAAAACAACAACTGAAAAAAAATCAGTAAATAAAACAAAAAATGATACATCGTCCGATGCCAAAAATACTACAACGCAGAATTCCTCAAAAGAAAATAATAATCAAGTTGTAGGGGACCAAGCGAATACGGCAGCATCCTCATCGACTTCAAAGGATAATCAAACAAATTCAGATCAACAGCAAACGGTCAATGGTCCAGATGCAAATACGACTGCACCAGCAAGCAGCACTCAGCATGTGACAAGTTATGATTCTAATTCTCAGGATTGGCAGCAGATGTTACAGACAATGTCATCCGCTGCTGGAATTGACCAGGGGAATATGACTGTTTGGTTCTTAGGAAGCGATAAAAGTACACCAGGCGGTTCTGTCGGGACGATCTCTGCAAAAGATAATAAAGGGCAAAAATTTCGGGTTTATCTGCAATGGGATGGCCAAGGATATAAAGCAACTAAAGTTGAACAGGTTCAATAGCAAAGAATGGGATGGCGTTTTTAAAGCCATCCTATTTTTTTCTTTTAAAATGAACAACTGCGGTAAAATACGTTTGCCCATTTTCATTCACATGCATCTGATGGGATACAGAGTTAACGGACAGTAGTATCGCTTTATTTATGTCAATTTGAGCAGTAATTTTTTTCTCAAGAGTTTTAAGGTCGCCAGCTTCAAAAAATTCAACTTTATCTTCGATAAGATCAAATTCAATATTCATTATTGTTTCCTCCTCTTTGTATGTTGACATTTCTTCTATTGTATTTCTTTATATCACCTCTAGCAATCCATTTACATAAGTTGATTTTCATGAACTTGGCTAAAATGGTAAAATAAAAACTGCAACCCATGAACAGAAAAAGAAAGAGGTAAAAACATGAAAATCGCGATCATTGGAGCAATGGAAGAAGAAGTTACTTTATTAAGAGATCATATTGAGGGCAATTCACAAGAAACAATTGCTGGTTGTGAATTTACTTTTGGGAAAATGAACGGTGCGGAAGTAATTTTACTTAAATCAGGAATTGGGAAAGTAAATGCTGCTATGTCAACTTCGATTCTCCTCGAAAAATATAAACCAGATCTTATTATTAATACTGGTTCTGCAGGTGGCTTTAATCCTTCTTTAAATGTTGGGGACATCGTTATTTCAACTGAAGTACGTCATCATGATGTGGATGTGACTGCTTTTAATTATGAGTATGGGCAAGTTCCTCAGCTTCCTGCAGCATTTGCAGCGGATGAAGGGTTAATTTTAAAGGCAGAAAAAGCCGCGGAAGAAATTGAGGGGGTACAAACGGTAAAAGGGTTAATTGTCACAGGAGATTCTTTTATGAGTGATCCCGTGAAGGTTGACTTTGTTCGAACAAAATTTCAAAATGTACAAGCTGTTGAAATGGAGGCAGCCGCAATTGCTCAAGTTGCCTTTCAATTTAAAACACCTTTTGTGATTATTCGCTCATTATCGGACATTGCAGGAAAAGAATCAGATATATCCTTTGATCAATTTTTAGAAAAGGCTGCGCTTCATTCCGCAACATTGGTGATGAAGATGGTTGCTGCTTTAAGTTAAAGGATTGAAATGACTGTCCGGCGAACACATGGGCTGGACGGTTACTATTATTTACATGCATATTTGCCACCATTTCTATGATAAAGTAGTTTAGTAGAAGTTTAAGAAAGCAGGTGGCTTATGAAAAACGAAGCAAAGCAGCTTTACGAAAAAATGGTTGATTTAAAGCGGTTCGCTGTTATTTTATTAGCTGCAGGTGTATTTTTCTATTTAGGAGTGATTATTCCATCCGCTACAAAGAGTACGATGGATGTAAATATAATGATTATTGCTTCAACAGCTTTTATAGCAGTATCGCTGTTGTTGTTTATTAATGAAAAACTATGCCGTAAAAAACTTTTAGCGTTGGAAGAAAGCGATGAAATATTGAAAAAATAAAGCATTCACCAGAATGCTTATTTTTTTACCCATTTTTTCCAATTGCAGTTTACAAACATAAATGTAATGGATATAATTACCATAGTTAGTTAATAATTCCGAAGGAGGTCGAATCGTAATGAATTTCACATATTTGGTGATGTGTACAACTGGATTTAATACAAAATTTAATCATACATTCGACTGCAGTAGGCTGGAAAACTGATTTTTTCCATTTATTAAGATATCCATGCCGCAGGTAGAATGTCTCTTGCGGTATTTTTATGCCTAAAAACAACGCCGCGAGATGGGTTCTTCTTGCGGTTTTTTTTGTTGGATAATTTTAAAAAAGGGGGTGAAAAATCATGACTCTAAATATTTTATTTTTAACGATAACAATCAAAAAGAGAAAAAAAAGCAGGGAGGAAGCAATTCATCAGGAAATGGTTAATCAGTTATATGAAAAACATAAAGATCGACAAATATCCAATATTTTATAAACAATAAAAATTAAAAATGAGGTGGTTTTTATGAAATTGTTTTTAGTTGAGGGTTTAGATGTAACGTTTTGGATCATGAAGGATAGTACTTAGCGACTAAAATATAAAAATGTGAACAAAATGTTCACAAATTTATCAATAATTATCGTACAATTAGGATAAATTTACTTTATAGAAAAAATCAAAGACCTAAGGGGTGTGGAGGAATATGTTATTACTAGTTTGTATGTCCTTTATCATTACTGGGGCAATTGGGATTGTGATTGCAGTAGAG
>JAUZQA010000011.1 GCA_030705665.1 Bacillota bacterium | reverse complement strand
GGACTCCTTGGTCGTTTTTTTCTTGCATTTGGTTTATCCTCTGTTGATTTTCACTCCATTTTAGAAAAGTATAGATAAAAATGGTAGAATAGAAACAAGTTTATCTACATTTTAGTCGATTGGAAGGAAGAACATAAAGTGGAACATTTAATTAATCAGAAAGTAAAAGACCTTGAGATTTCAGGAATCAGAAAATTTTTTAACATGGTGGCAAATACAGAGGGGATGATTTCTTTAACGATTGGACAGCCCGACTTTCCAACACCGGATCATGTTAAGCAAGCAGGGATAAAAGCAATTCAGGATAATTATACTAGTTACACCCATAACGCGGGATACATAGAATTGCGAGAAGCCGCGTGTCAATTTGTTGAGAAGAAATATGGCATCAGCTATAATCCTGAGAGCGAAGTCATTGTCACAATCGGTGGCAGCGAAGCAATCGATATTAGCTTTAGAACCATTTTATCGGAGGGTTCAGAAGTCATCTTACCTGGTCCCGTATACCCAGGGTATGAGCCGCTGATCCGTACTTGCGGGGCTATTCCTGTCTATGTGGACGTCAGGGATCATCACTTTCGCCTGACAGCGGACAAGATTAAGCCATATATAACAGATAAAACAAGATGCATTGTTTTGCCTTACCCTTCAAATCCAACGGGTGTTAGTTTATCTGCATCTGAACTTGCTGATATCGCCGCGTTGCTCTCAGAATACGAAATATTTGTTCTGGCAGATGAAATATACAGTGAACTTGTTTATGACAGGGCCCATACATCAATAGCATCGTTTTTAAAAGAAAAAACAATTGTGATTAACGGTTTGTCAAAAAGTCATTCGATGACCGGGTGGAGAATTGGCTTGTTGTTTGCCCCTGAATATTTAACAAAACATATTTTAAAAGTTCATCAATACAATGTTTCATGCGCCAATTCCATTGCCCAGAAGGCCGCCTATGAAGCGTTAACAGCAGGCATAGATGATGCTCTATTCATGAAAGAGGAATATGCACAGAGACGTGAATACGTACATCAACGTTTACTGGAGATGGGGCTAAATGTTGTAAAACCTGATGGTGCTTTTTACTTTTTTGTGAAGATCCCAGAATCCATTTTCAAAAATAGCTTTGACTTTTGTCTCGAGCTTGTCCGTGAAGCAAAGGTTGCTGTTGTACCTGGCAGTGCGTTCTCGGAATATGGAGAAGGTTATTTCCGTTTATCGTATGCGGCCTCAATGGAAACATTAAAAGAAGGTTTAGATCGGATCGAGAATTATCTTCAATCACTAAACTAAGTAAAAACCTCTGCTAATCTTTAGCAGAGGTTTTTACATTAATGCATGCCATTCCATTTCCCTTGATTTTTTGAGGCTTTTTCTTTTTTAGCTTTCTCTTTATGAATTCTGTTCGCTTGAGCTGATCCCATTTCATGCGCGAACTCCGCGTTTAGGACAGCAGAATCAAAGCCTTTTTTATTTTTTTGCTGTGGATCATTCTTTTTTGTTCTTTTTGCCATGAACACTCCTCCTATAAAAGTATGATCATCTATAGTTTCTTGCTTATTGGAGGAACTATCACAGCCATTTTCTGTTATATGTTCATGACAAGTTTAGATATTAATCTTTCCAATATTTATAAATCGCTTGTGTTCCGCTGTTCTCTTCGCCTTTTTCTGCCAATTGATCGTAAATTGATTTGGAAAGAGCTAGTCCTGGGGCTTCCATCCCCATTTTTTCTGCTTCGTTTAAGGCGATAGTCATATCTTTGATAAAATGTTTTATGTAGAATCCAGGCTCAAAATCACCTTTAATCATTCTTGGAACAAGGTTGCTTAAGGACCAGCTGCCTGCTGCCCCACTAGAAATACTTTTTAGTACAGTGTCAGGATTAAGCCCCGCCTTTTCAGCGTAAATGATTGCTTCCGTAACCCCGATCATGTTTGAAGCAATGACGATTTGATTGGCCATTTTTGTATGTTGCCCTGAACCTGCTTTTCCTTGATAAACGATATTGGTGCCAAGTTTCTCAAGAAGCGGTAAAACATCATTAAAGGCTTCCTCTTCACCACCAACCATAATCGACAGTTTTGCATCTCTTGCCCCAATATCACCTCCGGAAACAGGTGCATCAATTGCGTGAATCTGATGATTCTTTGCTTCAGTATATATTTTAACTGCAAGTGATGGTGAAGAAGTCGTCATATCAATAAAATAACTACCTTGCTTTCCATTAGCGATTAACCCGTTCTCTCCTAAATATGTTTCTTCCACATCATAGGGATAGCCAACGATGGTAAAAACGACATTGGCCTTTTGCGCAACTTCTTTTGGAGAATTTGCCCACTCTACCCCTTGGTTCAGCAAATCAGCAGCCTTTTCTTTGGTTCGCGTATAAACCACTAACGGAAAACCCGCTTTTTGCAAGTGGCCAGCCATACTTTTTCCCATAACGCCAATACCAATAAACCCTATTACTGTATTTTCCGGAGTTAACACATTCATCATCCTTTCAAATTTTTTTAAATGACAGAATTTTGTCAACTTATATTATACAAAATAAAGACAGTTTTGTAGTAAAGTACATTCCATGAAATAGAAAACCGACTGCTCTTACATTGGAGACAGTCGGTTTTTCCTTAAAAAATCAATTATGTTGTTGCCTTTTTTACGGCTTCGATCACTTGAGATGTTGTTTGCATATTTAAAACTTCACTCACAAGTTGTTCCATGTCAGTCTTTCTTAAATTCCGAATTTGCGAGCGGGCTTTAAGGATAGACGTTGCACTCATGGAGAATTCATCAAGACCTAATCCAAGTAAAATCGGAATTGCTATTTCATCTCCAGCCATTTCCCCGCACATACCAGCCCATTTTCCTTGGGCGTGGGCAGCATCAATTACCATCTTAACCAAACGCAAAATGGAAGGACTATATGGCTGATATAAGTAAGAAACACGCTGGTTCATCCGGTCTGCTGCCATCGTATATTGAATGAGATCGTTTGTGCCAATACTGAAAAAGTCGACTTCTTTGGCAAATTGATCAGCTAACACAGCAGTAGAAGGGATTTCCACCATAATTCCCAGTTCGATTTTTTCAGATACTATTTGTCCATTGGTAACAAGTTTCTGTTTTTCTTCTTCAAGGATTTTCTTGGCTGACCTGAATTCATCCAGTGTAGCAATCATCGGAAACATAATCTTCAAATTACCGAAACTGCTGGCGCGAAGAAGTGCCCGAAGCTGTGTTCGGAAAATATCCTGTTCCTCCAGACAGAGCCGAATTGCCCTAAATCCAAGAAATGGGTTCATTTCCTTAGGCAAGTTCATATATGGAAGCTCTTTGTCGCCGCCAATATCCAAAGTACGAACAACAACAGGTTTTCCTTCCATACCTTCTAACACGGCCCTATATGCTTCAAACTGTTCTTCTTCTGTTGGCAGTTGGTCTCTACCCATATAAAGGAATTCAGTTCGATACAGGCCAATGGCTTCACCGCCATTTTGCTTAACACCTGTTAAATCCTTTGGTGTCCCAATATTGGCAGCTAGTTCAACATGATGCCCATCGGCTGATACTGTTTTTTCGTTGACCAGTTTTGCCCATTCCGCCTTTTGAGCCTCAAATTGTTGATGGACTTGTTGAAACTGATGAACAACCTCGGGGGTCGGGTTTATATGTACTTCACCTTTTAAGCCATCAACAATAACTAAGTCCCCATTTTTAATTTCTTCAGTTGCTGTTTTCGTCCCTACAACAGCAGGAATCTCCAATGATCGGGCCATAATGGCCGAGTGTGAAGTTCGCCCGCCGATATCAGTCGTGAACCCTTTCACAAATTGCTTGTTCAATTGTGCAGTATCGGAAGGGGTAAGATCTTCAGCAATAACAATGACTTCTTCAGAAATCATGCTTGGATTTACAATTTGAACGCCTAATAAATGAGAAAGAATACGCTTTGTCACATCACGAATGTCTGCTGCCCGTTCTTTCATATATTCATTTTCCATTTGTTCAAACATCATAACAAACATATCGGCTGTTTCCTTAAGGGCAACCTCTGCATTTACCTTCTCATTGTTAATTTTCTCTTCGATTAGTGCAATCAATTCAGGATCGCTTAATACAAGCAAATGGGCTTCAAAAATAGCAGCTTTGTCAGCACCCAGATTTTCTTCTGCATTTTTTCGGATAGATTCCAGATCAGACTTTGACTGTTCCATACTTAAATGAAACCGTTCAATTTCTGCAGAAGGATTATCGATTGTTTTCTTATCAAATGACAGATTGGGCTCAACTAGACGATATGCTTTAGCAATTGCAATTCCATTTGAGGCTGCAATACCTGTTAATGATGTCATTATTCAGCTAAGCCTTCTTTAGATAAAGTTTCTGAAAGGCTTGCTAATGCATCATCTGCATCACTGCCTTCTGCGCTAATTTTAATTTCAGCACCCTGCCCAATACCTAATGACATTACACCCATGATTGACTTTAAGTTTACTTTCTTACCTTTATATTCAAGATTTATGTCAGAATTAAATCTGCTTGCTGTTTGAACAAGTAATGTTGCAGGTCTTGCGTGAATACCTGTATCCGAAGTTACCTTAAATAGTTTTTCTGCCATAAAAAATCAGTCTCCTTCAATGTGAATTATTTTTAATAAACCAAATTAGATGCTGCCTATTCATGAATGATTTCGCCTGCAATAAGGCAACAAACCAAACTAAGAGAAACACATGTGTTAACAGACTTATTTTTCTCCCAAAAAATTTAATCATGTACAAAGCAGACAACTAATTTTTATCCGTTTTTAGCGGATGATGATAACACAGTACGAAGATAACATGTTTCGACAACCTCTGACAACTTTTAAACATTTTTTCTACTATAAAATATAATATTCTTTATTTTCTCGGAAATGGCAGCGCTTCACTCCCCGGGACATTAGCTCCTTGGTGTTTTAAGATATTGATAAATAACATCACCGCCTCTTTGACCAATCCCCCTAAAATTCTTAAAATCGGGCCTTTTCACTAGTTCTGAGCGAAAGTCCAAAAAATTTACTTTTTCCACATAATATTCGGATAAAGATCCTTCCTTCAATTTCTCTAATATTTCTTGAATCAACTCTTTTTGCATGCAATGCCTCTCCTTTTATCCTCAGAAATAGTTGCCATATGTCGAAATTCCCCTGGAAATATTCCTTTAAACCCACTAAAAGGTTATCTTACAAATTTGAGATAGTAAAGTTTTCCCTTACTATTATCAACATTTTATGAATTTAAAAATTTGGTCTTTACGAATCCGAAAAATTAGTGCAAACTGTTATTTAAATAGATTTTATAATGGTATTAGTTGGAAGGTAAAGGAGAGGGACTATTTGAAAAAGGCAGAAGTAGGAAATATCATTGAGTTCCGTGGGGGATTGCAAGGAATCGTTGAAAAGGTAAATGAAAATTCTGTGATTGTGGACCTGACTTATATGGATAATTACCGAGACCTTGAATTGGACCAACGTACTGTCGTCAATCATAAAAATTATAGGGTTGTAAAAGAAAGCGCTTTTTAAATAGAGAGTCTAATAGCGGCCATATGGCTGCTTTTTATTTGTTTAACCTTTTATTCTTCGTGATCATTATGCCCCATCACCTTGAAATGATGAGGCACAGGTTTTATTCATTAGTGGTTAGCTTTTCTCGTTCCCTGTTTCCTTCGATATTTCTTTAAGTGATTTAATTTTGCCGTGTGGGTTTTGATCCTGCTTTCGAACAGTCCATTCTCTTTCTTGCTGGCTCTTTGATTTACTCATTTCCTTTCCTCCTTTCATTTTATTAGCATTTTCAATTCATATCTGTCTTATTAATGACAAGTGATAATTTACATTTCCCAAGCTGTTATATTTTTGTTAAAATTATTTTTGGTTTTATCTTGAAAGGAGCGAAAAAAATGAAGTTGCGCACTGTCGATCTTCGACTGTTGCTTGCCATAATTCTTGCACATCTGCTGCTTTTCTTTAGTTTTTCAGATAAGGGTGTCTTTTGGTATATATACACAGGTTCCCTTTTATTTTTAATCACCTATGCCATTCTTCAAGTAGATGTAGATGACCAGAAGGGATTGTTCTCTTATCTTTCATGGGGAGTTCTATCTGGTTTGCTTTTGTATGGTCTTTTTTGGATTGGATATCACGGTGTTGGCTTTCTACAACTTGGATTTCAGAGTGATATTCACAAGCTTTATTGGTGGTATGGACCTTCCCTATTTTGGGACTATTTTGCCCTTATTTTAGTTGCCGGACCTGGAGAAGAAATTTTTTGGCGCGGTTTTGTGCAAAAACGTTTGTTAAGTTATTTTAAACCAAAGGCTGGAATTATATTCGGTGCCATTCTTTATGCCTCCGTACACATTTATTCCGGAAAGTTAATGTTAATTTTAGCTGCCTTCCTCTCTGGTATTGTATGGGGAAGCCTTTATTATTGGAAAAAAAGCATGCCTATGGTGATTGTTTCTCACATTGTTTTTGATATCATGCTATTTATCATTCTTCCATTAAAGTAAAAAAGTATCTGGTATAACAGATACTTTTTTTGTCCACTTTTAATTTTTTTTATCCCCTGAGAGCGGTTTGATCCAGAGAAGTACAATAAACAATAAACTAACATTGCCGAACAACGGATATAAATAGGAAAGAAGTCTTCCATAATCAAAAAGGCTTAACAAATAGGAAATAATAAAAATAGCTGTTATTGATGCTACTGTAGGAATGTTAAGCATTTGTTTTAACTGCCGCTCTATTCCAAATACATTTCCAATTACAGAAGTAAAAATCTCTCCATAAATCACCATGACATATAGCCAATAAAATCCCGGGGCTAAATTTTTCATAATATAGGCCATTGGAATCTCATATTTTTCAAATTCGGGAAGCATGATCAAAGTAAAATGGCTGGAAATTAATATAACCGTTAAGGCGGCTCCTCCAAGAATTCCTCCCCACTTAATGGTCCAGTCATCTTTAATTTCCGTTGCTACAGGGACGAGGACTGCTTGGGCAAGAGCAAGATTAAAAGCCGTATATGAAAAGGGTGACAGCATTACTTTCCAGCCATGGTTCCCTTCAGGAATGACAAATAATTGATCGATAAAGTGAGGGGTTGTAACCGAAAGCCCCATCAGCATGAGACTAAATGAAATCATTAATGGGACAACAAATGTATTAACTGCAAAAAGCCCTTTCATTCCGACAAGCATCACAAATATGGATAAAAATATGGTTAAGAACACTCCCATATTTTTCGATAAGCCCAGTTGTTCCTTAAATACAGCACCTGCGCCGGCCAGCATTACGGCGCTTACTCCTAACAACATGATGAGCATTAATATGTTGATCCCTTTACCTGCCCATTTGCCAAATAAATATTCATTGAATTCTTGATACGATTTTGCCTTAATTCTTGCCGCCATTCTCATTAATTTAGAACCCATATATACAAGGAGGTAGCCGCTCATTAAGATGCTGAAAAAGCCTAACAGGCCAAATCTTGAAAAGAACTCGACGATCTCTTTGCCAGTAGCAAATCCTGCACCAACCACTGTACCAACATAGACCGCCGCAATTTGAAAAGCTGCAGCCCAATTCTTGTCCACCATTTTCCCCTCCTCTATAACAATATATGAGGCAATGGACAAACAATGACGAGCATTTAAAAAGATGTCTAAAATGTTGTCATCTGGAAGAAATTTCTTATGTAAAACACTTGAAAGTCAAAAAAGGTCAGAGTATACTAATGGCATAAGGTCAAAGTTAGTCAAAGTCAAAGTACCCTTAAATTAAATGTTATCTAAATAGAGGAGGTTTTCTTTATGCTTTGTCAAGTGTGTAAACAAAACCATGCAAATCTGCACCTTAGAATGAACATAAATGGAAATCAACAAGAATTAGTTCTTTGTCATGAATGTTATGACAAACAAAAGAAAGCACTTGGTGCTGGTTTTGGACCTATGATGAGTTCATTTTCAAACTTCCCATTTGAAAATTTATTCGCAGCTAAGGAAGGTCCGATCAATCACGAAGGATTTGAACAACCAAGCCAAAGGGCTCAAATGAATAATACTGGCGGAGGATTCCTCGATCATTTTGGAAGAAACTTAACCCAGCTGGCAAAGGCTGGTCTTATTGACCCTGTAATCGGCCGGGAAAAAGAAGTTAAACAGGTTATCGAAATCTTAAATCGCAGAAATAAAAACAATCCTGTCTTAATCGGAGAACCTGGTGTTGGTAAAACAGCCATTGCAGAGGGACTTGCACTTCGAATTGTTAATGGTGAGGTCCCAGGCAAATTACAAAATAAAGAGGTTTATTTGCTTGATATTGCCTCACTTGTAGCCAACACAGGAATACGAGGTCAATTTGAAGAAAGAATGAAACAGCTAATTGCGGAATTACAAAAACGCAAAAATATCATTTTATTCATTGATGAAATTCATTTACTTGTAGGTGCTGGATCAGCCGAGGGTTCTATGGATGCAGGTAACATTCTCAAACCGGCATTGGCTAGAGGTGAATTACAATTAATTGGTGCTACAACTCTAAAAGAATATCGTCATATAGAAAAAGACGCAGCATTGGAACGTCGTTTCCAGCCTGTTCATGTACTTGAACCGACACCTGAAGCAGCGATCGAAATTCTGAAAGGACTTAAACCAAAGTACGAAGAATTCCATGAAGTAACATATACAGACGAAGCGGTTAAAGCATGTGTCCAATTATCACACCGCTATATTCAAGACCGTTTCTTACCCGATAAAGCGATCGATTTACTTGATGAAGCAGGATCAAAACTTAATCTATCTTCAGAGTATAGAAATTCAGACCATATTGAAAATCGTCTAAAAGAAATTCATAACGAAAAGGAAGCTGCTTTAAAAAATGAAGATTATGAAAAAGCTGCAGTCCTTCGCGATGAAGAAGCTAAACTTGAAAAAGCTCTAAATAAAGCCACAAATTCAGAAAGACCAGTTGTAGAAGTTTACCATATTCAAGAAATAATTGAACAGAAAACTGGTATTCCTGTTGGTAAGCTTCATAATGAAGAGCAAAATAAAATGAAGCATTTAGAGGAAAACATGAATCTAAATGTAATTGGTCAAGAAGATGCAGTTAAAAAAGTAGCTAAGGCAATAAGAAGAAGTCGCGCAGGTTTAAAATCTAAGCATCGGCCAATTGGTTCCTTCTTATTCGTAGGTCCAACAGGTGTGGGTAAAACGGAATTAACGAAAAGACTTGCAGAGGAGCTATTCGGTTCCAAGGATGCAATGATTCGCCTAGATATGAGCGAATATATGGAAAAACACAGCGTCTCTAAACTAATCGGTTCACCTCCTGGATATGTCGGCCATGAGGAAGCAGGCCAATTAACGGAAAAGGTCCGCCATAATCCGTATAGTATTATCCTATTGGATGAAATTGAAAAAGCTCATCCAGACGTACAGCATATGTTCTTACAAATTATGGAGGATGGCCGCCTTACAGACTCTCAGGGCAGAACTGTAAGTTTCAAAGACACCGTGATTATCATGACAAGTAATGCGGGCATTGTTCAAAAGGCCATTCATGTAGGTTTTGGCAAGAGTGAAACAACTGATGAAGCAAGTATCCTTGATTCTCTTGGCAGCTTTTTCAAACCTGAATTTCTAAACCGTTTTGACAGTATTATTGAGTTTAAATCACTTGAAAAAGAACATATCTTAAAAATAGTTGATTTGATGATTGCTGAATTACAAGAAACATTGACGGAGCAGAACATTGAATTAACTATTACTCAGGAAGCAAAAGAACAATTGGCAGTATTGGGTTACAATCCAATGTTTGGTGCACGCCCGCTCCGCAGAGTGATTCAAGAACAATTAGAAGATAAAATTGCTGATTTTATTCTCGATGAACCGAATGTTAGACAAATTTCAGTTGTTATGGCCGATAGTGAATTGAAGGTAATTACAGAAACTGTAAAAGTTTGATAGATGGCTGTGTTAAACGAGAATGTTGATTTGCGCTCCAGGCGCTTCGCTTTCCGCGGGCATGCCGGGGAGCCTCCTCGGCGCTTTAGCGCCTGTGGGGTCTCCCCAGCCCCGTACTCCCGCAGGAGTCTACGCGCCTTCCACTCCAATCAACATGGTAAAAAATCACCAATTCCCTTTTAACACAGCCTAAAAAGCGAAGCCACTCGGCTTCGCTTTTTTATAATCTTTTATCATCCACGGAATTTAACCAATTTTCAATTTCACCAACAACTGATTCTACACAGCCATCTTCAAAAGGAGAAATCAAATGGGCCGCTTCTACGAGCTTTAGGAATGACATACTGCCTCCTAGTTTACAAAGATTTACGTAATCTCTCCATGCTTCTTGATGGTTTTCACGGGATCGCTTCCAGAATTGAAAAGCACATATTTGCGCAAGCGTATAATCGATATAATAAAAAGGGTCGTTAAAAATATGACCTTGTTTTTGCCAAAAGCACCCATTCTCCAAATATTCATTTCCATCATAATCACGGTGTGGCAAATATTTTTTCTCGATTTCCCGCCACTTAAGATTCCGCTCTTTAGCTGTTGCGCTCGGATTTTCATAGACCCAGTGCTGAAATTCATCTACTGAAACCCCATATGGTAAAAATAATAAGGCATCACTCAAATGACTAAACCTATATTTATCAGCATCTTCCTTGAAAAATAACTCCATCCACGGCCACGTAAAAAACTCCATACTCATTGAGTGGATCTCACAAGCCTCATAAGTAGGCCAATAATATTCAGGAATTTCAAAGGTACGACTAGAATAAACCTGAAAAGCATGACCCGCTTCATGGGTCAATACATCAATATCTCCTGATGTCCCATTAAAGTTTGAAAAGACAAATGGAGATTGATAATTTTCGATATAAGTACAATACCCGCCGCCAGCTTTACCTTTTTTGGCAATCAAGTCCATTAAGTGATGGTCTTTCATGAAGCGAAAAAACGTTCCCGTTTCCTGTGAAAGTTCTTCATACATTCTTTGCCCATTTTCAATAATCCACTCTGGACTTCCCTTTGGGGCCGGATTTCCTGTTGGAAAATTAAAACCTTCATCATAATATTTTAACCGATCAACACCAATTCTCACTCTTTGGCGTTCTTTTAGCTTCATGGCAATTGGAACGATAAAATCCTTAATTTGTTTCCTGTATTTAGCCACCATTTCTGCATTATAATCCGTCCTCATCAATCGATGATAACCAAGTTCAACGAAATTCTTAAATCCCAGTTTCTGAGCAATTTCTGTTCGAACTTTAACCAGTTCATCATAAATTCGATCAAGTTCTCCTTGATGTTCTGCTAAAAAGTCGAATTTTGCAACGCTTGCCCGCTTTCGCATTCCTCGATCATTTGCTTGAATGAAAGGTTCTAACTGGGCAAGTGTCCTTTCTTCCCCTTCAAATGCAATTTTAGCCGAGGCAATCAGCTTCGTATATTCGGTCGATAATCGATTTTCCTTTTGCAGTAATGAAATAACCTCTGGTTTGAATGTTTTTAATTGGCTTTCTGCCAAAGCAAATAGCTGTGTTCCCCATTTTTGCTCCAGTTCCTTGCGAAATCTAGAATGAACCAGTGCTTGATAATATTTTGTTGTCAGGCCCTCTATTTCCGGATCTAACTCATCCATATAATCCTGTTCCATTTTATAAAATTCGTCTTCGGTATTAATGGAATGACGGATTGAACAAAGATTAAACATCGTTCCAATGTCATTTTTAATCCTGTTAATTTCGTTCATCGCCTGACATTGTTCTTCAATTGAATTTGCCCCATTAAATTTTTCAAGTGCCGCTTCAAATTCCCGCTTTACTTCCTCTAAATTAGGTCTTAAATATGTATAATCCTCAAATCTCATCGTATCCTCTCCTCTTCTTTACAGTGGCTGGAGTTCTCTTTTATACTATATACCTTTTCAAAAAAAAATACGGCTAATGCCGTATTAAAATTTCCCTGCAGGTAAGCCTAATTTTTTCAATAACCTAATTGCTTCTACTTTTTCGTTTTCATCTAAGCTAGACATTAATTCATTAATTCTTTCGGCATGATCAGGAAAGATTTCTTCGATAAACTGTCTTCCTGTATCAGATATTTGAGCGTACGTAACTCTTCGGTCTTTAGGGCATGCGACTCTTTTTAGAAGACCCTTTTGTTCTAACTTATCAACAACATAGGTTATACTTCCACTTGCAATCAAAATTTTTCCGCCAATTTGCTGCAATGGTACGTCACCTTTATGATACAAAAGCTCTAAAACAGCAAACTCGGTTGGATTTAACCCATTTGCTTGAATCATTTTATTTACATGCTCATTAATAGCTTTATATGCTCTTGAAAGGACAATGAATAATTTTAATGATTGAGTAACAGAGTCATTTTCCACGCTAATCATCCTTTAGATATTATCTATACTTATAGTTCATTCTTTAATATCTCGATTTCAAATTTAATATCTCGATTTCAAAATTATTATAAAAAATTTCTGACCGCCTGTCAATAAACCATATGGTACAGCACAATGGATACTTTTTTTATTTTTCAAGCAAAATCATTCTATTTCGTATTCAGAAACATTTTCGATTCTCATTTTGATAAAAATTTTGTAAGATATTTATAGTTAACGAGAAAGGGAGAATGATATGAATCAACAAGCGATCATCTCTGCTGGGAAAGCAGGTACATCTGGGTCGACGATTTACAAAATTCTTTTTATTATTGCCATATGCCATTTATTAAATGATGCACTGCAAGCAGTAGTTCCCGCTATGTTTCCAATTTTAGAAAAATCAATGGGACTATCTTATACCCAGTTAGGCGTCATTGCTTTTGCTTTAAACATGGTTTCTTCCGTCATGCAGCCACTGATCGGAGTATTTACTGACCGTAAGCCAAAGCCATTCGCTCTGCCGATTGGCCTCTTTGCAACATTAATTGGAGTCCTTGGAATTTCTTTTGCTCCCAACTTCGGATGGGTTGTACTTTCGGTGGTTTTTATTGGAATTGGTTCTGCAGTGTTTCACCCCGAAGGCTCCCGCGTGGCTCATATGGCCGCTGGGACAAGGAGAGGTCTGGCTCAATCTATCTACCAAGTAGGAGGCAATACTGGCCAGGCTTTGGCTCCTCTGATTACAGCCTTAATTCTTGTACCACTCGGGCAAAAAGGGGCTTCATGGTTTTCTTTTGTCGCTGCATTGGCGGTAATTCTTCTAGTCTATATTGCCAATTGGTATAAACAAAAACTTGAGGCTTCATCACTTTCAACAAAAGCTAAACCTGCCAAACAAAAAAGTGAAAATGGGATTGGAAAGCGGGTTAAGACTGCATTAATATTGATCCTCTTGCTAATCTTTGCTAGATCCTGGTATATCTCAGGAATGACCAATTTCTATGCTTTTTATGCGATCCACCAATATGGAATGACCATCAAAGAGTCGCAGCTATTCCTGTTTGCATTCCTAGTTGCCGGTGCCGTTGGAACATTTTTTGGAGGCCCGCTCTCAGACAGGTTTGGTAAGAAAAGAATCATATCCTTTTCAATGCTTGCCACACTTCCTTTTTCGTTACTTCTTCCTTTTATGCCAAGCATTGTTGCCTTTATCTTTTTACTGTTTACAGGTTTTATCCTAATGACCAGCTTTTCAGTAACGGTTGTTTATGCTCAGGAGCTTGTTCCGGGAAAAATAGGATTAATGTCTGGCTTAACCGTTGGTCTTGCTTTTGGAATGGGTGCTGTGGGATCAGTTGGCTTGGGAACGATTGCCGATCTAATCGGAATGCCTACTATGATCTCCTCGATTGGAGTCTTACCGCTGATTGGTTTAACAGCCTTCCTGCTTCCTGCAGATAAAACAATTAGTGAGTGGAATGCAGAATAAGCGAAAAGAGGATGGGAACTAAACCATCCTCTTTTTCTTATATTTCTTGTATTCTTTGGTATAACTCTACTTTTTCTTCCTCAGAAAGCATTCTTTCAGCCATTGTAAAAAGCACATTTTCTTCTTTTGTAAAATGTTCTGTTAAGATGTTATGAGCGTTTTGAACCAATTCCGCTAAATTTTTAATTATTTCGGATGAAACCTGCTCTGTTTCAGCACCTTCAAGGAAAGTTTTAATAAAAGTTTTGGCTTGTTCATGCTCATATTCCATCACGGCAATGGGACCAGAGGTAGTTCCAATGTATTGACCCAACATTGGAAACAATACTCTTTCCTCACGCTCTGAATGAGGATCAAGCTCTGCTTTAAAGGTAACAACACCTGTTTTTAAACTAGCAAATGTTTGCTCAACGTCAATATCGTTTTCGATTTTTTCTATTAAAGCAAATAAACTGGCAAGTTTTTCTCTTAATGAAGAATGTTCTCTTATTAATCTAGCAAGTCCTGGGGAAAATTCACCAGACTCCATTCCCGGAAATCCACCCATAAATCCACTCATTTTCATTCACCTCTCGTTTTAACATATCTTTAGTATATAAATGCTATTCGTTGAATGTCGTGATATTTATCACTAATATGATTTTCTTTGAACCCATCTAAGTTTTCCCATTTATTTAGAAAATATTTATTATTTCATGTAATAGACACATTTCAACACAAAATCACTTACGTAATTTCATATAATTAAAGTATATCATTTAAGGAGGGATCTTATTGTCCTGCCCAATATACGAAGATTTCTATCCTAAAGCATTAATTCCTATTGGTCTTAATGATCAGTCACTAATGCCTAAGTTAAAATTGAGTTCAATCGAACTTCCTGAATCTGTAACCCATTGGCTGATTGCTTTAGAAGGGGAAGTAATTCCTAAACAGAATAAGTACTACCATTGGAAAGTATCGATTTATCCTTCAAATATAAATGGGTCTTTTGAGTGGGATCAAGCTTTCTATACTTCTCCATATGTAAATTCCATGGATGAAGCCATTGAATTGGCTCGGAATTTTGAGAATTGCAGTAAAAACGATAAAGTCCTCTCCACATACCTTCTAGAGACAATTAGTTAAATCCTCTTCTAAAATAATTCCTTTGCTTTTCCTTTTTTTAAAATCCATTGTGAAAAAACATACATATAGTGTAAATTTGAAAAGTGTTAATCAACAGGGTTAAAAGTTAACATTGCTCTTTAACCTAAAAAAAACAGGTGCTGTTCAATTTAACAGCACCTGTTTTTTTATGCGAGACGGAAGACGACTCCGTGTCCGCCTTTAGGATATTCCCATTTAATATTCTGATATGGACAGCCGATCCGGCAGCTGCCGCATTCATGACAACCTTCGAAACCTACCTGCATCCTAGATCCTTCCCATTTATATACTTCTCCTGGGCAGAATAAAGTGCAGAGTTTATCAGGGCATTTTGTTGCACAAATATCTTGGTCTAGTATAGTCAAATGTGACTTAGTATCACAGCGAAATCGAATTAAAAATTGTTTTTCCTCTAAAGTAGTAACAGACATTATTTCACCGCCTTCCAAACACGATAGATATCGGTAAGAACCTTGAACGTTCCTTTTTTACCAGTGAAGAGTTTGATAATTTGTTTTTGTTTATCGCGTTGTGGTGTTCCATCTACTGTAAAGTATTTACCCACAGCTTTTGTCAGCATCGGTACGTATTCTTTGAAATATTGCGGATTTGCCTCAAGTGTACGTGGTGCATCCTTGTATTTCTCCAAATCCTTCATGATGAAACTGTTGTTAAGTGCCTCACGGTATGAGTTTAAGCCGGATTCGCTGAAATCGCCGCGTTTTTTCGCTTGTACGATTGCCTCTGCTGCAAGCTTACCGGAATGCATGGCCAAGTTTGAACCTTCACCATTAATGGCATTAACCATGGATGCCGCGTCCCCGACAACAAGTACTCCATTCCCAACAACCTTTTGTACGGAACGATAGCCGCCTTCAGGGATAAGATGTGCGAGATACTCTGCCGAAGTTCCGCCTTCAATTAAAGGTGCAACCGTTGGATGTGCTTTTAATTGATCCAATAAATCATACGGTTTTAATTTATCTTTAACCATTGCCGCAACAGTTGTTCCGACCCCGATATTGATACTTTCTTTATTTGTATAAAGGAATGCAGCGCCAAAGTTGCCTTTTGTTGATTCACCAAAGATCTCTATTGCTACACCTTGGTTTTCCTTAATATTAAACCGGTCATTTATCTTATCTTTTGGCAGATTAATAACTTCCATTACACATAAGGCTACATGCTCCGGTGCATGCTCTTTCCGGAAGCCAAGTTGTTTAGCAAGTAAGGAGTTTACTCCATCAGCTAAAACGACAACATCAGCATAAACGTCTCCATCCGGACGATCTGTACGAACTCCAACTACTTTTCCGTTCTCAACAATACATTCTGTTACAACCGTTTCATTGATAAGTAATGCGCCAGCTTCTACAGCCTTTTTCGCAAACCATTGGTCAAATTGAGCTCTTAAAACAGTAAAAGCGTTATATGGCTCTTCTCCCCATTCCATGCCTTTATAGCCAATTGTAACTGCATTTTTTTCGCCAAGCACCATGTAGCGATGATCAACTACCGGCCGCTCAAGCGGGGCTTCCTTCCAAAATTCAGGAACCATCTCATTAATTTCTTTGCTGAAAAGAATTCCGCCCATTACGTTCTTACTGCCTGGATATTCTCCTCTTTCAATAAGCAAAACATTTAAACCATTTCTTGCGGCTGTAAGCGCGCAAGCTGAACCCGCTGGGCCTGCCCCAACGACAATCACATCAAATTTTTCAGGCATACGTTAAAACACCGCCTTTTTCGCTCTTGACTTGTTTAAATTGTTCAATTAGTTTAGGGAGAACATCCATTGCGTCCCCTACAATCCCATATGTTGCGATATTAAAAATCGGTGCATTTGGATCTTTATTAATCGCAATAATTGTTTCAGAGTTTTTCATTCCTTCAGTGTGCTGAATGGCACCTGACAGGGCAACGGCAATATAAAGTTTAGGTGTAACTGTTTCACCAGTTTGGCCAATTTGCAAATAATGCGGGATCCAGCCGGCTTCAACTACGTCACGCGTTCCGCCAACAGCAGCATTTCCGCCCATTGCTTCGGCAAGTTGGTTAAGAAGCTGCCAGTTTTGTTCATCCCCCATGCCTTTTCCGCCGCAAATAATTACGTGAGCATCAGCAAGATTGGATTTTTTTGTTACGTCATTCACAATTTCAATTACTTTGGTGCGTATTTCATCTTCGCGAAGATCTATGGTTTCTTCGATCACTTTCCCGGTTCTGCTCGGATCGGCTTCAAGCGCCTTCATAACCTTAGCGCGAACAGTCGCCATTTGCGGACGGTGTTTCTTACATAAAATGGTAGCCATGATATTTCCGCCAAAGGCCGGACGACTTGCTTCAAGCAGGCGGTTTTCCAAGTCAATATCCAGCATGGTTGTATCAGCAGTTAAACCTGTATTTAAGTCCGTTGCAACAGCACTTGCTAAATCTTTGCCATTTGGTGTTGCCCCATAAAGAATAATTTCCGGCTTGTATTTATTTACAAGCAGGTTAACACCTCTCATATATGATTCTGTCCGATAATTCTTTAAAACAGGATGGTCAATCATGTAAACCTCGTCGGCGCCATGGGCAATCAACTCATCTGCAAGACCTTTTACGCCTTCACCAAGCAAAAATCCTCCCAGCGGCACTTGTAATTTGTCGGCAAGTTTTCTCCCTGCACCAAGAAGTTCAAGGGAAACGCCCTCAATTTTTCCATCATTTTGTTCAATAAATATCCATACGCCTTGGTAGTCCTCTATTTGCATTTACGCCCCTCCTCGAGAAAAATTTTCCTTTATTAAACAAAGAGTTCCTTCATATCCATCAATACATCCATTAACTGATTCACTTGTTCGCTCGATGAGCCCTCAAGTTTTTTCCCGCCTTCTGGATGCGGCGGACTGAACATTTTTCCAACTACAGTTGGGGAACCCTTTAATCCGAGGCAGGAACGATCCACATCTGCAAAATCATTGACTGTCCAGATTACTGATTCATATCGAGCTGCTTTAATCATATTTGGTAGCGGAGAATAATCAATTTCATTAATCTCTTTTTCCACAGTCAATAAGCAAGGCAACTGTGATTTGATTATTTCATAACCATTTGATAACTTTCTCTTAATTTGAACTGATTTATCTTGTGGATCAACTTTTACAACTTCAAGTACACTTGTTACTGGTGGAATATCCATTCTTCTGGCAATACCAGGACCAACTTGGCCTGTATCTCCATCAATGGCATGTTTTCCACAAATAATCATGTCAATAGGAAGCTCACTATTGATTTTTTCCAATGCTAATGCCAGCGCATAGCTTGTTGCAAGAGTATCTGCCCCTGCGAAGGCGCGGTCAGTGATTAGATAACCTCTGTCAGCTCCTATTTCCACACTTTTCTTGATTACTTCTGTGGCCTGCGGCGGTCCCATCGAAACAACTGATACTGTTCCTCCAACTAACTTGGTAATCTTTACGGCCTCTTGGACAGCATGGGCATCGTAAGGATTGAGGATCGCTGGCACACCGCGTCGATCAAGAGTATTTGTTTTCGGATTGATCTTGATAATTTTTGTGTCTGGTACTTGCTTAACACATACGACAATGTGCATGTAGGTCTTTCCCTCCTCCGTAATGTCAAAGATTAGTTTTGAAAGCGTTTGCTTTCTGCTTTTTCTTAAAAATGCCACTTTTGCGATACGTAATCGTAAAAATAGCATAGTACAAACAAAGCAATTTTCTTTCTGAATTGATTTTTACTTGATTACCGAAAAGCAAGATTTATCTTAGCAATAAAAAATAAGAAGCATTTATTCACATTGAGATAGTTCTAAGAGGAGCAAAATGCTTATAGTTTTACTATAATAAATATTTAGAAATGAACAATGATAAAAATCACATCAAACTCTTATTGTTAACAATTTCACATATAAAAAAAAGAACCCCTAATGTTAGGGGCCCTGTATCTCAACTGATTGAAGTAGGCAAGTTAAATTTCCACAAAAAATGATTTTACCCAAATCATGAATATTCGAATAAAAGCACTTCCAAAGTCGTCCTTCTGATTTGATAAAGGATGAAATGTCCGTTGATATTCATTAATCAATTCATCAAGCTCCTGGCTCGCTTTAATGGTTTCTTCACCAGTAAAACCATGC
>JAUZQA010000109.1 GCA_030705665.1 Bacillota bacterium | reverse complement strand
CGGGAGCTGAAATTTTCCTTGCGCCTAACGAGCATGGTGCTAAAAAATCAAATTATCGGGATGCTTTAAAAGCTGCCCATGAAATTGGCACAAAAATGAAAATTGTCCCTGTCGATACATTTGATGAAGCCGTTACATATTTAAAAAAACTGCCTCAAAAGTAAAAAAACAGCCTCGGATTTATTTAGCTATGTTAAAGAATATTGGTGATTTTTTAACCTGTTGATTGGAGCGGAAGGCACTTGACTCCTCGAAAATGCTATCGCATTTCCTTCGTGCGTGGGCGGATTCGAAGATGTTATTCAATGTCCTGCGGGAGTACGGGGCTGGGGAGACCCCACAGGCGCCAAAAGCGCCGAGGAGGCTCCCCGACACGCCCGCGGAAAGCAAGTGTCTGGAGCGGAAATCAACAGCCATATTTAACATAGCCATTATCTTATATAAATAGGCGGCTGTTTAAATTCTTCTTCAAAGCTTTTCACTTTCAAATGATTAGGCAAGGCACAAGCGTAAATTCGGGATGCCTTTATATCAGGCAGAATATCTTCGCTTTTATAGGATGAGAGCTTAGAAATAAGCGGCAATCCCAAACGTGCTTTCATTTTGTTTAAATATTCTTTCCCGTTCTCAGTCATTCCTAATAATCTTAAATAAGAAGCCTGCTCAGCAAAAGCCATTTGTTTTTTCTTGGTGTTGGTTAAAATATGAAGACACATTCTCTGGAGCCTTGTCCATGTATAACGTTTCGTTTTTACTTTTTCCATAAATTCTTGATAACTTATGGATTCCATTGCTGCTTTTATCAGCCTGTTTTCAATCCCCTCTTCAACCTCATATATTTCCTTTAGTTCATTTGGTTTGGCCTGAAGGAGTAGAAATTGTAAGTAAGGATAGTAATTTTCCCATTGATGCAAGACCCCGAACTGACGGTAATAATCAGTCAGTAAATCGTTTGTTGTCGGCGGAATAAATGGATCAATTCCTATTTCCTGCTCATTGGTTGAAAACAAGGCTTTTCGAATACTTGTTGCACTTGCAATCCGTTCAGATGCAAAGTGTTCATCATGATAATCTGCATTTTTTCTTTTTACTGTTAAAGCTGCCATGGAGCTTTTTTGGCTGTGGATCGCTTTTAGATAATGGTAGCCAAGAATATTGTTGGGTTTTGATAAATCTACAAGGCCCTGGGGAGATTTGAGTTCCCCAAAAGACAATGCTTGTGCTTTAGGGTAGCTAACCCCTGTTTTAATATATTTTTTAATATTTTCCTGATAGGTTTCGTTTCGTTCTTCCATGAATTCCAATGTTTTGTAAAAATCATGAATATCTCCATTCTCACTTCCAAAACATAGAAAATCACAACCTGCAGCATCCAATATAGAAACAGCACCATTTGCAAAGGTTTCAGCCTTTTGTGTGGCGAATATGTAGGGAAGTTCAAAAACAAGGTCTACGCCAGCCTGCAAGGCCATATTTGCCCGATACCATTTAGAAAGCAGTGCGGGCTCCCCTCTTTGCAGAAAGTTTCCGCTCATGACGGCTATGACGATATCGGCATTTGATAACTCTTTGGCTGAGTTTAAATGATGGGCATGTCCATTATGGAAAGGGTTATATTCAACGACTAAGCCAACAGCTTTCATTCATTTACTCCTTTTGAACAATATAGAATTATAAACCATTATAACAATATTTCTAATTTTTTAATCATAAAAAGCCAGCCCAATCAGATGAGCCAGCCCTTTGCTTTCATTAGAATTGGTGGCCGTACCAGCCATGATGATGATGGTGGTGGTATGGATAGTAGAAACTTTGATATGGATGATGATAGTATGGGTATCCATGATGGTGATGCCAATCATGATATCCTCCGCCATAAAAACCACCGTGATGGTATGGCATACCTACGCCAACGTGTCCTCCCATACCCATACCAGGGACTCCTAACGGTTGTGAATAGGACATTTTGTTCACCTCTTTTTTCTATTTTCCTTATAAGCTATGTCAAATAGGATGGGAAAGAGCTTATCTTTTTAATAAATGGGCAAATTGCTTACAATGAAAGGGTTGGCTTTTACAGATATGGATATGCTAGTAAGGAAGAAAACCTCTCTCAGCTGTAAAATATTCATTCGATATGGTGTAAAGAAAATACATTGACAAATATATTATAGGAGGCTATAATTACCTTTGTTGCCTTGAGGTGATTCAATTGAAGTGGACATTAAACCAATTACAAAAATATCGAAACAAGGATTTTCCGATTGATGAAACCATTCGGGTAGATGAGATCAAACAAGATGATCCAACTATTCGTGATGTATCGCCAATTCATATAACGGGACGGGCAGATATTGGTTCAACAAAAGTGACGTTCCATTTAAAAATAGAAGGTCATTTAATCCTTCCTTGTTCTCGAACTTTAGTGGATGTTAAACTTCCAATTAATGTCGAAACAACTGAAACTTTTCTCTTGCAAGCATCAGGCTTTGAATCTGATGAAGAGGCATATCAAGTTAAGGGTGATGTGATTGATCTAATGCCAGTCATTAGAGAAATACTTTTGCTTGAGGTGCCAATGCAGGTGTTTTGCGAGGATGACCACAGCAAAGATGCTGCCCCACAATCCGGGAAAGATTGGGAGGTCATTCGTGAGGAGGACAAATCAAAAAGAATTGATCCTCGGCTCGCGGGACTTGCAAAGTTTTTTGACGAAAATAATTCTTCTACCGATTCTTAATCGGTAAAGTAAAGAAGTATGTGAAGTACCATAATATTTGGTCTTCATTCCTTTCTTAATACTCCTAAGGAGGTGTTTGACATGGCTGTACCTTTTAGAAGAACTTCTAAAACTGCGAAAAGAAAGCGTCGTACTCATTTTAAATTAAATGTTCCTGGTATGGTAGAATGCCCAAACTGTGGTGAAATGAAACTTGCTCACCGCGTATGTAAAGCTTGTGGAACATACAAAGGTAAAGAAGTAGTAGTTAACGACTAATATTACAGCAGATGATTAAAGCACAAGAGGCCGGTAAGCCCTTGTGCTTTTGTCTTTTATTAGGAGTTTGTTAACAATTGATCAAAAATTTGAAAACTTAGTAAACAGGAGTGGCAGATTTGAAAGCGTATTCGATTGAAAAGAAGGATAGAGGGTACTTACTTTTTACCATTACAAGAAATGAAAGAAGAAATGCAATTGATTATGACGTTATGCAAGGATTGCTTGAAGTTATTGAGCAAGCAAAAGAACCAGATATCAAAGCTTTAGTCATTACAGGGGAGGGAACACGAGCATTTTGTTCCGGCGGGGATTTAGCAGTTTTCCATGCTTTAAATACACATGAGGAAGCCTACAAAATGTTATCAAAGATGTCTGCAATTCTTTATTCGTTGTTAACTTTACCAAAACCAACTCTTGGATTGATTAATGGACATGCAGTTGGCGGGGGCTGTGAAATTTTAACTGCCTGTGACTTTCGGATTGCCCGCAGCGGTATCAAAGCGGGTTTTGTTCAAGGAAAACAAGCGATAACAACAGGCTGGGGCGGCGGCACTATTTTAGCTGAGAAACTTTCAACGCCAAAAGCAATGAAACTTCTTATGGATGCCGAACTGAAGTCGGCAGAGGTGCTTAAAGCAGAAGGATTCATAGACGAAATTTATCATGATGACTCTCTTGCAGCTTGTGAGAATTTTCTCGATAAAATGTTGTCCATCGAATCCAGTGTTCTGGAGTCTTACAAGAACATCATCCTCAGGAAATGGGAAGTAGCTAAACTTCAAGAGAGAATGGAAGCTGAAGTTCGAAACTGTTCATTTTTGTGGGAAAGTGATGCCCACCATCTATATGTTAATAACTTTCTTAATAAAAAAGCATAAAAGTTAATAACTTGGTAGTATAATCTCAGTCTATCTTTTCTAGTAGATGCATATGTATGAATAAAAACACTAGGAGGGATTTACTGATGTCACCAACACGCCAAGACGCATGGTCCCAAGATGAAGATTTGTTACTCGCAGAGGTAGTTCTCCGTTATATAAGAGAAGGCGGTACCCAGCTCCAAGCATTTGAAGAAGTTGGCAAACGTCTTTCACGAACAGCCGCAGCTTGCGGTTTTCGTTGGAATTCATATGTGCGAAAACAATATAAATCTGGAATTGAACTTGCTAAGAAACAGCGGAAGGATTTAAAAAATCAATCTGCTATTTCAAGCAGCCAGCCGCAGCCTCCAGTTTTAAATTCCACAACACATTCGGAAGTAGTGGAAAATGATGAACTAAACTTTCAAGCTGTTATCCATTTTTTACATCGCCTTAATAAAAAGGCGGAAATCTCAGCGAGTATTCAAGAAGATAAAGAAAAATCTTATGAGCAAATCAAAGAATTGGAAAAACAAACGTATTATCTTGCAGCTGAAAATGAAAGACTTGAAAAAAACTTGAAAGCGATTGAAGAGGATTATCGTTCATTAATGGAAATTATGGAAAGGGCAAGAAAAATGGTTGTCCTTCAGGATGGAGACAGAGAACCGCGAGCTAAATACCAAATGGATAAAAACGGAAACCTCGAAAGAGTAGAGTGAAAATGAAGAAACACTTCAAATGGGACTATATTCAAATCAGCTTTGTTTCCCTCCAAACTAAAAAGCGGGCTAACCTGCCCGCTTTTTAAGATGATATTGATTAATGTTCTCGGGCCTTAACCCCTTCTGGATACCATACAAGAGGGTTTTCGCCACGGTCTCTTTCCATATCATAATCAACGCTGAGAAAGCCCATCTTTTCCCAAAATTCCTTCGATTTAACCCTTGGATTGGTTTTAATTGGGAGTCCGAAACTTTTTGCAAACGCAACTAAGGATCTTCCATACCCTTTTCCTTGATATTCAGGGAGGACCTCAAGTTTCCACAATTCCAAATAATTTTGTGGCGGATAAAAATAGCGATCATATCTTTCGTTAATTTCATATAAGCTCATGCGGGCAATTAACTTATCTCCGAAATAGATCCCATAAAAAGGAGATTTGCTATTGTCCTCAATAATATTTGCTTCTAAGTCCTCGTGCATCGATAATTCCTGGATTCCATATTCTTTAAACTTTTTAAATTCTTCAAGGGTCTTAAAGTTAACCTTTAGGTTTTCTACTGATATTGTCAAAGAAATACCTCCTTTAGAAGTTACCATGAAATATTGAATGTAAAACGAATTACCAATACAATAAAAAAATTTTAATATAGTCTTTATTTTGATTTTGTTGTATAACAAAACAGCTAAATAAAGGGATGGAACACGATAGTAAACGCTTTCTTTAAATGCGAAAAGGTTCGCTAAAAATATTATACCAATGGTTTACAAGGAAATGAAAGAAAAATGTTCGAAAGATTCTTAATATCAAGGTGAGTTTCTATCGAAAGCCCCATTTATATGCAATTATATAGGAAAGGATCAATTACATTTGGTAAGATATTGCTATAATTTAAGGGAGAAGGAATAACCATGAAAATTGGAATAATTGGTGCCGGTTCCATTGGGTTGCTTTTTGCGGCTTATTTGAGTAAAACTAGTCATGTTATTATTTATACAAAAACATCGGAACAGGCAGAGGCTATCAACAAAAACGGAGTTGTCCTAGTTAAAAAGGATGGTAAAAGTAACTATAGCATAAAAGCATGCTCGTTTGATTTGTGGAACGGTCAAGAGGATTTGACGATTGTGGCCGTTAAACAGTATAAAGTGAAAGAAATCATTGAAAGGGCCGCAAAATTTAGCAGAAAGCCACTTAATATCTTGTTTTTACAAAATGGTATGAGTCATCTGAAATTGCTCTCACAACTAGAGGGGAACAATCTATTTGTCGGATCGATTGAGCATGGAGCGTATAAGGAAAATCCCTTTACAGTAAGACATAATGGGGAAGGGGTAACAAATCTTGCAGTTTTTAGCGGTGATAGTACTAGTTTAACCTCATTCTCTTCCTTAGTACCTGATGATTTTCCAGTTTCTATTCATAATAATTATTACGAAATGCTAATAGGCAAGTTAATTATAAACGCAGTAATCAACCCATTAACAGCGATTCTTCAAGTACAAAATGGTTTGTTAATAAAAAATGATTATTATTATGAAGTCTTAAAGGATCTATTTGCGGAAATTAGGTTTATTTTAAATTTAACAGACTCTAATGTATACTTTCTTAGGGTGATTGAAGTCTGCAATAATACTGCTTTAAATCGCTCTTCGATGTTAAAAGACATTGAAATGGGCAGAAAAACTGAAATTGACGCGATTCTGGGGTTTTTACTTGAGGAAGCGCAAAAACAAGAAAAACAGGCACCCATGATCAAGAGTCTGTACCTTTTGATAAAAGGAAAAGAGAGTAATAAGCAACAGGAATAGTAAAAAAACACAGAGGCATAAGCAAAGTTTTTTTTATATTCCGCTTGTAAATGCTATACTCGTTAAGAATACTATGGTTGAGAAAGGAAGTACAATGAATGGAGATTGTTAATCTCTCTATACCTGCAACAAACCGTTTTGCCTCAAATTATTTGAAACAAACGGAAGAAATACAACCTTTTTTTCATTATCGCTTTGACCAATCTTCGGATGATTTGGAGAGATTAGCGGAATTAAAACATAGATCTTTTCCACGAAAAGAAATTGCACAGCATATCGAAAGCTTTATGGAGCATTTTCCATCCTCTCCTTCTATCAAGAAATCCATTGAAAAACTTAAACAAGACAATAGTGTTGTTGTCATTGGGGGACAGCAAGCGGGGATTCTTACAGGCCCTCTTTATACCTTACATAAAGTGATTTCAATTATTAAATTGGCAGAGGAAAAAGAAAGACAATTAAATGTGCCTGTCGTCCCAGTGTTTTGGATTGCGGGAGAAGACCATGATTATCAAGAAGTAAATCATGTGTATATTCCTATTGAGAAAAAGGCAGATAAGTGGATATTTCCTCAAAAAGTGTTACAAAAGAAAATGGTTTCAGATATTCATTTAAATAAAGAAACCGCTCAAACTTGGATTCAGCACCTAATCGAAACTTTTGGAGAAACAGAGCACACGAACACACTTTTAAGCTTTGTTGAAAAACAGCTTGAACAGTCCATGACGTTTGTAGACTTTTTTGCAAATATTATTATGGGATTTTTTAAAGATTTCGGCCTCCTGATCGTTGATTCTGGAAATGAAGATCTAAGGCAATTGGAGAAGGAAATATTCACTGATCAAATAGAGCATCATGATTCCATTACTTCTTTGTTGCTTGAGCAGCAAAAACAAATTCGTGATCAAGGTTATCCGAATGCAATTGAAGCAAATGACAGATTGGCAAATCTGTTCTATTATGATCAAAGGTTAAATGAACGTATTTTACTTGAATTTGACCGTCAAAAAGACCTTTTTGTGGGGAAGAATGGTTCTATTGCTCTGTCAACAGCTGAGTTGGTGGAGATTGCGGCTAATAATCCTTCCAAGTTAAGTAATAATGTGGTTACAAGGCCTTTAGCACAGGAATGGCTTTTCCCAACCATTGCCTTTATTGCCGGTCCTGGCGAAATAGCTTACTGGGCTGAGTTGAAGCTGGTTTTTGAACATTTTGGATTAAAACTTCCTCCGATTGTGCCTAGATTAAATATGACCTTTTTGGATGGATCGATTGAAACCGACATATCAGAATTAAATTTGGAATTACAGAATGTTCTGATTCGGGGGACGAACGAAGAGCGGGGACAGTTTCTTCAATCTATAAGGGATCAAGAGGTAACGGAATTATTTGCTGCAATTAAGCAAGAACTGCAAACCAACTATCGAAAGGTAGAACAAAAAACCGCACAGCTAGATCGCGGGCTTCTTCCACTTGTTTCAAAAAATGAAAACAATTTGCTAAAGCAAATTGCTTTTATGGAAGCGAAGCTTGAAGAATCCGTAAAATTAAGGCACCAAGTAATTTTAAACAAATATGCCCGCATCGATTTGGCATTAAGGCCTGATGGTTCTCCACAAGAAAGGGTTTGGAATGTTTTTTACTACTTAAATCAGTATGGTTTAAGTTTTGTAAATGATTTAATGGAACTAAATTTTGTTTTTGATGGCAACCACAAGGTCATAAAGATATAGAAAACTTCACCATTTGGTGAAGTTTTTCTTTTTTTAAAAGGAATTTCTCGGTCTAAGAAAGAATAATTATAAAAAATAGGTGGAGGAAAGTGGGGGATTGTGGTACATTTTATTTAGAAAGTGGGGGTAGTGGGTATGTTCATGGGTGAATACCATCATAGCATCGATAATAAAGGCCGTTTGATCATCCCCTCCAAATTTCGTGAAGACCTTGGAGAGATGTTTATTATTACTCGTGGTCTTGATCAATGTTTATTTGGTTACCCATTATCAGAGTGGAAAATACTTGAGGATAAACTCAAGGGGTTACCACTAACAAAAAAAGATGCCCGCGCTTTTACTCGGTTTTTCTTTTCAGGTGCAACGGAGAGTGAACTTGATAAACAAGGGAGAGTGAATCTTCCGGCACCCTTGCTTCAATATGCAAAATTAGAAAAAGATTGTGTGATTTTAGGAGTTTCCAATCGAATTGAAATTTGGAGCAAACAGATTTGGGAAGACTACTTTATACAGTCGGAAGAGTCATTTGCTGAAATTGCTGAAAATATGATTGGTTTTGATATATAATGGGAAAGTTGTTTTTGTATCGAAACCAAGTGCGCTCGATTGGAAGGGTGAAAAAATGTTTGAACATAAGACGGTGCTATTAGAAGAAACAGTGGATGGATTAAATATCAAACCAAATGGAATATATGTGGATTGTACATTAGGCGGTGCAGGACACAGTTCCCTTATCCTATCAAAGCTTGGACAGGATGGCAGATTAATCGCCTTTGACCAGGATGAGGTTGCCATTGCCAATGCAAAAGAAAGGTTAGCAGCTTACAGTCAGCAGCTAACGGTCGTAAAAAGTAATTTCTTATATTTAACAGAAGAACTTAATAAGCTGGGAATTGAGAGTGTTGACGGAATTTTATACGACCTTGGTGTGTCTTCACCACAGTTAGATACACCTGAAAGAGGCTTCAGTTACCATCATGACGCGCCGCTCGATATGAGAATGGACTCTGATGCAGCACTATCTGCTTATGATGTGATCAATGCTTGGCCATATGAAGATTTAGTTCGTATCTTTTTTCGTTATGGAGAAGAGAAATTTTCAAAACAGATTGCCCGGAAAATTGAAGCAGCAAGGGCCGTAAAGCCAATTAAAACAACCGGAGAACTAGTAGAATTGATTAAAGACGCCATTCCAGCCCCAGCAAGAAGAAAAGGCGGGCATCCGGCTAAACGTATTTTTCAAGCGATTCGTATCGCCGTAAATGATGAATTATCCGTATTTGAACAATCCTTACAAGAGGCTATCGAGCTTTTAAACCCAGGTGGGAGGATCAGTGTCATTACGTTCCATTCTTTAGAGGACAGAATCTGCAAGGCAACCTTCAAAAAGGCAAGTGATACACCTGATTTGCCCCATGGCCTTCCGATTATTCCCGAAGAATATAGACCCGTATTAAAACTTATTACGAGAAAACCAATTGTTCCATCTGATGATGAATTAGAGGTCAACAACCGAGCTAGGTCGGCAAAGCTTCGCATTGCCGAAAAACAATAGAAAATTTACATTTCAGGAGGGGAAAGAATGAGTAATCT
>JAUZQA010000108.1 GCA_030705665.1 Bacillota bacterium | reverse complement strand
GAAATTGAAAGCAAGTAAATCTACAATCGTCGTTGACTATCGTGGTCTAACAGTTGCTGAAGTAACTGAACTTCGTAAAACTCTTCGTGAAGCAGGCGTTGAATTCAAAGTTTACAAAAACTCAATGGCTCGCCGTGCTGCGGAAGCTGCAGATCTTGCAGGCTTAAATACTGCGTTAACAGGTCCAAACGCTATTGCATTCAGTACTGAGGATGTTGTAGCTCCAGCAAAAATCTTAAATGATTTTGCGAAAAAACACGAGGCACTTGAGATCAAAGCAGGTGTAATCGAAGGCAATATCGCATCGGTTGAAGATGTTAAAGCTCTTGCTGAACTACCTTCTCGCGAAGGCTTGCTTTCTATGTTACTCAGTGTACTACAAGCACCAATTCGCAATCTTGCTCTTGCTGCAAAAGCTGTTGCAGATCAAAAAGAAGAACAAGGCGCGTAAGTTAATCTATTATTACACGTTTATCGAATAAATCGAACCAATATTAAGGAGGAAAATTAATCATGACTAAAGAACAAATCATTGAAGCAGTTAAAAATATGACTGTTTTAGAACTTAACGATCTAGTAAAAGCAATCGAAGAAGAATTCGGCGTAACTGCTGCTGCTCCTGTAGCTGTAGTAGGTGGAGCTGGAGCTGCTGCTGTTGAAGAGCAAACTGAATTTGATGTAATCCTAGCTAGCGCTGGAGATCAAAAAATTAAAGTTATCAAAGTGGTACGTGAAATCACTGGTCTTGGACTTAAAGAAGCAAAAGACCTTGTTGACAACACTCCAAAAGCTGTTAAAGAAGGCGTTTCTAAAGAAGAAGCTGAAGAAGTTAAAGCTAAACTTGCTGAAGTTGGAGCAAACGTTGAAGTTAAGTAATTAAGAAAAGCGGAAGCGACCGTTTAGCGACGTATGGCCTGGAGCTCGCTGACTGAGATAAAGGAAACACGAAGAGCAAAGCGATTCGATGTTGACTTATCGTAGGGAAGTGAGCGAAGGACACTTGTCGCTGGGAGCTGGAGCTAGCCAAGTCATACATTAAAGCTCGCTGCTTAGGCGGGCTTTTTTTGGCTATATTAAAAGTAGCTATGAAGAGTGTGGCAACAAGTAATGACAATCCTCAAACTCCTTCATACTCTATTTCTTCTGGAGGTGAATCAATGTCAGAGCACTATTATTCCCGAACACAAAAGGTGGAAAGTGATCCAAAATACTGGGATTTTACCCTAAGAGATTTTCGTTTTCGTTTTAAAACGGATAATGGCGTTTTTTCCAAAAGAGAGGTTGATTTTGGTTCACGCTTATTAATTGAAACATTTGCACTTCCTATGGTGGATGGACCGATCTTAGATGTGGGCTGCGGCTATGGACCTATAGGCTTAACTGTCGCGAAGCTGGATCAGCAGCGCCTTGTTCATATGGTTGATGTGAATGAACGTGCACTTCTGCTGGCAAAAGAAAATGCCGAGCTTAATCAGATTTCAAATGTGGAGATTTATGAGAGTGACCGGCTTCAAAATGTATCTGCAGATAATTTTGCAGCGATTTTAACAAACCCTCCAATTAGGGCAGGAAAAAAGGTTGTCCATGATATTTTTGAGCAAAGTTATGACCGCCTCCAAGAAAACGGCGAGCTATGGGTCGTAATTCAAAAGAAGCAAGGGGCGCCGTCAGCCATTGAAAAACTTAAAGAAATGTTTACAGCAGTCGAAACGGTTGATAAAGAAAAAGGATATTTTATCATAAAATCAATAAAATAGTTTGACTCGAGAATATCACTGTGTTATTATTATAAAATGCCAAGATACCATTTTCCGAATTATTCCTTTTCATCTACATTTAAGGTATAAAAAAGGTTTAATAAGGGAAAAATGACAAAATAATAATCAAAAAATGTAAAAATGTGGTTTTTGAGTTAAAAAACCCTTTTTCTTTTTGTCCTATGAAAGGTTATTTTTTACTTAAGTAGGATGCAATACATTTATTACTTAATACGCTTGATTTGAGGGGTGAATCAGTTGACAGGTCAACTTGTTCAGTATGGACGGCACCGCCAACGTAGGAGTTACGCGCGAATCAGTGAAGTTTTAGAATTACCAAATTTAATTGAAATCCAAACCTCTTCATATCAATGGTTTCTTGATGAGGGATTGCGTGAAATGTTTCAAGACATTTCTCCAATTGAAGACTTTACTGGTAACCTATCTCTAGAATTTATTGATTACAGCCTTGGCGAACCAAAGTATTCTGTTGAGGAATCGAAAGAACGGGACGTTACATATTCAGCACCATTAAGAGTAAAAGTGCGTCTTGTAAACAAGGAAACAGGTGAAGTAAAAGACCAGGATGTTTTTATGGGCGATTTTCCACTCATGACGGAAACAGGAACGTTTGTCATCAATGGTGCAGAACGTGTTATTGTTTCCCAGTTAGTCCGCTCTCCGAGTGTCTATTTCAGTGGGAAAGTTGATAAAAACGGAAAAAGAGGATTTACAGCTACTGTGATTCCGAACCGCGGCGCTTGGCTTGAATATGAAACAGACGCCAAAGATGTCGTATATGTCAGAATCGATCGTACTCGGAAGCTGCCCGTTACGGTTCTTTTGCGTGCTCTTGGATTCGGCTCTGATCAAGAAATCATTGAATTGATTGGAGACAATGAATATCTTCGTAACACGTTGGAAAAAGATAACACGGAAAGTGTAGAAAAAGCGCTTCTTGAAATTTATGAGCGTCTCCGTCCAGGTGAACCGCCAACTGTTGATAATGCGAAGAGTTTATTGGTTTCTAGATTTTTTGACCCAAAACGCTATGATTTAGCTAGTGTTGGCCGTTATAAGATCAATAAAAAACTCCATATTAAAAATCGCTTGTTTAATCAGCGGTTAGCAGAATCTCTTGTTGACCCGGAAACAGGTGAAATTATTGCTGAAAAGGGTACAATTCTTGATCGCCGTAATTTGGATCGGATTTTGCCTGCCCTTGAAAAAAATATCAATTTCAACAGTTATCGTCCTGTTGGAGCTGTTGTCGATGAGGATATTGTTTTACAAACGGTAAAAATCTACGCTCCAAATGATGAAAACGAGAAGATCATTAATGTACTTGGGAACGCCTATGTTCCTGAGCCAATTAAAAATATAACTCATGCTGATATCATCGCATCCATCAGTTACTTCTTTGACTTACTGCATGGTGTAGGAGATACAGATGATATCGACCATTTAGGAAACAGACGTTTACGTTCTGTAGGTGAGCTTTTGCAAAACCAATTCCGAATTGGTTTATCGCGGATGGAACGTGTTGTACGTGAAAGAATGTCCATTCAAGATACAGCAACCATTACGCCGCAGCAATTAATCAATATCCGTCCAGTTATAGCTTCAATCAAAGAATTCTTTGGAAGCTCACAGTTGTCTCAGTTCATGGATCAAACGAATCCCTTGGCTGAGTTAACACATAAGCGCCGTTTATCAGCGCTGGGACCTGGAGGATTAACACGTGAGCGTGCAGGAATGGAAGTTCGTGACGTTCACTATTCACACTATGGCCGTATGTGTCCGATTGAGACACCAGAGGGTCCAAACATTGGTTTGATTAACTCATTATCATCTTATGCGAAAGTGAATCGCTTTGGTTTTATTGAAACACCTTACCGCCGTATCGACCCTGATACTGGTAAAGTAACAGGCCGAATTGATTATTTAACAGCGGACGAAGAAGATAACTATGTGGTAGCACAGGCAAACTCTCGTCTTGGTGATGATGGCTCATTCCTTGATGAGGATATCGTTGCCCGTTTCCGTGGTGAAAACACTGTTGTTAATCGTGATCGTATTGACTACATGGATGTATCACCTAAACAGGTTGTTTCTGCTGCAACTGCTTGTATTCCGTTCCTTGAAAATGACGACTCAAACCGTGCGTTGATGGGAGCAAACATGCAGCGTCAAGCTGTTCCTCTAATGGAGCCGGAAGCGCCGCGCGTAGGTACAGGTATGGAGTACGTATCTGCAAAAGACTCAGGTGCTGCTGTTATTTGTAAGCACCCTGGTATTGTAGAACACGTTGAGGCCCGTGAAGTTTGGGTCCGCCGGATTGTAGAAATTGACGGTCAAGAAGTCAAGGGCGACCTTGATAAATATAAAATGCTAAAATTTGTCCGCTCGAACCAAGGTACTTGTTATAACCAACGTCCGATTGTAAGCGTCGGCGACCGAGTTGTAAAAGGTGAAGTTCTTGGTGATGGACCTTCAATGGAAAAAGGTGAACTTGCACTGGGACGGAATGTGCTGGTTGCCTTCATGACATGGAATGGTTACAACTACGAGGATGCCATCATCATGAGTGAGCGTCTCGTTAAAGACGATGTTTATACATCAATCCATATTGAAGAATATGAATCAGAATCTCGTGATACAAAGCTTGGACCAGAAGAAATCACACGCGATATTCCAAACGTCGGTGAAGATGCGCTTCGTAACCTTGATGAGCGTGGGATAATCCGAATTGGAGCAGAAGTAAAAGACGGAGATTTGCTTGTTGGTAAAGTTACGCCTAAAGGTGTAACAGAGCTTACTGCAGAAGAGCGTCTCTTGCATGCGATCTTTGGTGAAAAAGCAAGAGAAGTACGTGATACGTCACTAAGAGTACCACATGGCGGCGGCGGAATTGTTCATGATGTGAAGGTGTTTAATCGTGAAGATGGTGACGAACTGCCACCTGGAGTTAATCAATTAGTTCGTGTGTACATCGTTCAAAAACGTAAAATCCATCAGGGAGACAAAATGGCAGGACGCCACGGTAATAAAGGGGTTATTTCCCGGATCTTGCCTGAAGAGGATATGCCATTCCTTCCAGACGGTACACCTGTAGATATCATGTTAAATCCACTAGGGGTGCCATCACGGATGAACATCGGTCAGGTACTTGAGCTTCATCTTGGTATGGCTGCGAGAGCACTTGGCATTCATGTCGCAACGCCGGTATTTGACGGTGCGCGTGAGGAAGATGTTTGGTCTACGATTGAAGAAGCTGGCATGGCGCGTGATGCGAAGACAATCCTTTATGACGGCCGTTCTGGAGAGCCATTTGATAATCGTATCTCTGTCGGTGTCATGTACATGATTAAGCTTGCGCACATGGTTGATGATAAACTTCATGCTCGTTCAACAGGCCCTTACTCACTTGTTACGCAGCAGCCACTTGGCGGTAAAGCGCAATTTGGCGGTCAGCGATTTGGTGAGATGGAGGTTTGGGCCCTTGAAGCATATGGCGCTGCCTATACACTTCAAGAAATCTTGACTGTAAAATCAGACGACGTCGTTGGTCGTGTGAAGACATATGAAGCCATTGTTAAAGGTGAGAATGTTCCAGAGCCAGGTGTTCCTGAATCATTCAAGGTATTAATTAAAGAACTTCAGAGCCTTGGTATGGATGTGAAGATCTTGTCCGGCGATGAGGAAGAAATTGAAATGCGGGACTTAGATGATGAAGAAGACTTACAACAAGTCGACACATTAAATATTGCGCCGGAAAACCTTGAATCAGAAAAGGTTGGCATAAAAGAATAAATCTAGCTGCACAAAAATAGGCTGCTGCCTATTCATTTGAAAAGCATAAGCTTTTCCAGGAGCGCACAAGCCCCTTAAGACGATCGTTGAAATCAGCTTGAAGATAGATAGTCTTCTTCGGTTCTTGGCCTTTGTCTTAGGGGTGCGCGGCGTGCGCTGCCAATTTTTTCGCAAATAGGGTAAAACCTGAGATCAAAAGGGAGGTAGGCCCCTTGCTGGATGTTAACAATTTTGAGTATATGAAAATCGGCCTTGCATCGCCGGATAAAATCCGTTCTTGGTCTTACGGTGAAGTAAAAAAACCGGAAACCATTAACTATCGTACATTAAAGCCTGAAAAGGATGGTTTATTCTGTGAAAGAATATTCGGTCCAACAAAGGACTGGGAGTGCCATTGTGGAAAATATAAGCGTGTTCGCTATAAAGGTGTAGTGTGTGACCGATGCGGTGTTGAAGTAACAAGGGCAAAAGTCCGCCGTGAACGCATGGGACATATCGAATTAGCAGCACCTGTTTCACATATTTGGTACTTTAAAGGAATCCCTAGCAGAATGGGACTTGTTTTGGATATGTCCCCACGTGCATTAGAGGAAGTTATTTACTTTGCCTCCTATGTGGTAACAGAATCCGGCGATACTGCTCTGGAAAAGAAACAGCTATTATCCGAAAAAGAATATCGCGCATACCGTGATAAGTACGGTAATAAGTTCCAGGCATCAATGGGTGCTGAAGCTATTAAAAAGTTACTTTTTGATATCGACTTAGATAAAGAAGCCGATTTCTTAAAAGAAGAGTTAAAAACAGCTCAAGGTCAACGTCGTACACGTGCGATTAAACGTCTTGAAGTGATTGAAGCGTTCCGCAGTTCTGGAAATGAACCTTCATGGATGATCCTTGACGTACTTCCAGTCATTCCGCCGGAACTTCGTCCGATGGTTCAATTGGATGGCGGAAGATTTGCAACATCTGACTTGAATGATCTTTATCGTCGCGTTATTAACCGTAATAACCGTTTAAAACGTTTATTAGACCTTGGTGCACCAAGCATTATCGTGCAAAACGAAAAGCGGATGCTCCAAGAAGCTGTTGATGCATTAATCGATAATGGCCGCCGTGGACGTCCAGTAACAGGTCCTGGTAACAGACCGTTAAAATCACTTTCCCATATGTTAAAAGGGAAGCAAGGTCGTTTCCGTCAGAACTTGCTTGGAAAACGCGTTGACTATTCAGGCCGTTCCGTTATTGTCGTTGGTCCTAATTTAAAAATGTACCAATGCGGACTGCCAAAAGAAATGGCAATCGAATTATTCAAGCCTTTTGTCATGAAGGAACTAGTTGAAAAAGGCTTAGCACATAATATTAAATCAGCAAAACGCAAAATTGAACGAGTTTCACCAGAAGTTTGGGATGTACTTGAAGATGTTATTAAGGAGCACCCGGTTCTTTTAAACCGTGCCCCAACTCTTCACAGATTGGGAATTCAGGCATTCGAACCAACCATTGTAGAAGGTCGTGCGATCCGTCTGCACCCACTTGTATGTACCGCATATAATGCAGACTTTGATGGAGACCAGATGGCTGTACACGTGCCGTTATCAGCGGAAGCACAAGCAGAAGCACGATTACTAATGCTTGCTGCCCAAAACATCCTGAATCCTAAAGATGGTAAACCGGTTGTTACACCTTCACAGGATATGGTGCTTGGTAACTATTACCTCACCTTAGAGCGAGAAGGTTCAGTCGGTGAGGGTATGATTTTTAAAGATATTAATGAGGCATTGCTTGCCTATCAAAATGGTTATGTACACTTCCATACAAGGATCGCTGTACATGCAGGTTCGTTGAATAATGAGACATTTACGGAAGAACAAAATAAGAAGCTGTTAATTACAACAGTTGGAAAACTTATTTTCAATGAAATTCTGCCGAAGTCTTTCCCGTATATTAATGAACCAACAAGAGACAACTTAGAGGTTAAAACACCAGAGAAGTATTTTGTAGAAAAAGGTGAAGATATAGTAGCACGAATTAAATCGATGCCACTTGTTGATCCATTCAAAAAGAAAATACTTGGAAATATCATTGCAGAGGTATTCAAACGTTTCAAAATCACCGAAACGTCTAAAATGCTAGACCGCATGAAGGACCTTGGTTTTGCTTATTCTACAAAAGCTGGTATTACTGTTGGTGTTGCAGATATCGTCGTATTAGGTGAGAAACAGGAAATACTTCATGAAGCTCAAATTAAAGTAGATAACGTTATGAAGCAATTCAGACGTGGTCTGATTACAGAAGACGAGCGTTATGACCGTGTTATTTCTATTTGGAGCCAGTCGAAGGATACAATTCAAGGGAAGCTAATGAAATCCTTGAATAAAACAAACCCAATCTTTATGATGAGTGACTCTGGTGCCCGTGGTAATGCATCGAACTTTACTCAGCTTGCTGGAATGCGCGGATTGATGGCCAACCCAGCTGGACGGATTATTGAGTTGCCAATCAAGTCAAGTTTCCGTGAAGGTTTAACCGTATTAGAGTACTTTATCTCTACACATGGTGCCCGTAAAGGTCTTGCTGATACAGCCCTTAAGACTGCAGACTCAGGATACTTAACACGTCGTCTCGTGGATGTGGCACAGGATGTTATTATCCGTGAAGATGATTGCGGCACTGACCGTGGTTTAGTAATTAAAGCTCTAAAAGACGGAAATGAAATCATTGAAGCTTTGGATGAGCGTTTAATAGGGCGCTATGCGCGTCGTCCAATCAAACACCCAGAGACAAAAGAAGTCATTGTTGCAGAGAATGAATTGATTACCGAAGATCTAGCAACTGTTATTGTCGAAGCTGGTATTGAGGAAGTTACTATTCGAACTGCCTTTACTTGTAATACACGTCATGGTGTTTGTAAGAAATGTTATGGTCGAAACCTTGCAACAGGTCAAGAAGTTGAAGTGGGTGAAGCAGTTGGTATTATTGCTGCTCAATCCATCGGTGAACCAGGTACACAGTTAACGATGCGTACATTCCACACTGGTGGGGTTGCCGGAGCCGATATCACCCAAGGTTTACCGCGGATTCAGGAGATTTTTGAAGCACGTAATCCAAAAGGGGTTGCCGTTATTTCTGAAATTGACGGTGTTGTAGTCGGTATCAATGAAGGCCGTGACCGCCAGCACGAAGTCGTTATTCAGGGTGAAGTGGAATCACGTACCTACACTGCTCCATACACTTCAAGATTAAAAGTAGCCATTAACGATAAAATCGAGCATGGCCAGGAGTTAACGGAAGGTTCGATTGACCCTAAAGAATTAATTAAAGTAAAAGATGTTAACGCCGTTCAAGAATACTTGCTGCGTGAAGTACAGAAGGTTTACCGCATGCAAGGTGTTGAAATTGGCGATAAACATATCGAAGTAATGGTACGGCAAATGCTTCGTAAAGTTCGCGTTATTGATGCCGGTGAAACAGATGTACTCCCAGGTACATTGCTAGATATTCACCAATTCACTGATGCCAACGAAAAAGCATTGTTATCTGGTAACATGCCAGCAACTGGACGTCCAGTCTTGCTTGGTATTACAAAAGCATCGCTTGAAACTGATTCGTTCTTGTCTGCTGCTTCCTTCCAAGAAACCACAAGGGTTCTTACAGATGCAGCAATCAAAGGAAAACGTGATGAGCTTCTTGGCTTGAAGGAAAATGTTATCATCGGAAAACTTGTTCCAGCTGGAACAGGCATGCAGCGTTACCGTAAAGCAGAACCCGTTTTAAGGGATACAACTTCTGAAGAAACAGTAACGATTGAGTAAAATTCACCCCAGCGGTGCTTGCTTCTTTTGCAAGCACCGCATTTTAAAGAAAAAATTTAAATATTTATTTGACACGGCATTGTGAAAATGATATTATAGCAAAGGTGCTTCATTCACCTGATACTTTGGAGGATATGAAAGTGTCTTATGAAAAAGTATTACAGGCAAATAAAGTTATTGTTGGAACAAAACAAACAGTCAGAGCACTGCATGAAGGAAGAGTAACAGAATTAGTTATTGCTGATGATGCCGATCTGAGTTTAACAGAGAAGCTGATCAAAAAGGCTAATGAAGTGAAGATCCCTGTTTCGCATGTTGATTCTATGAAAAAATTAGGAAAAGCATGTGGTATCGATGTTGG